>JAPLPC010000107.1 GCA_026400425.1 Hyphomicrobiales bacterium
GGTGCGGGACGAGGACATGCCGCGCGTCCGCGCGATCTACGACCAGATCAAGATCAAGACTGAGCTGGCGCCGTTCTTTTCCGATCTGCCGGCGCGGCTGGCCTCCAGCCATCTCGTCATCTCGCGCTCCGGTGCCGGCACCGTCGCCGAACTGGCGGCCATCGGCCGACCGTCCATTCTGGTGCCGCTGCCCGGCGCCATCGATCAGGATCAGCACGCCAATGCCGGCGTTCTCGCGGATGCCGGCGGCGCCATCCGCATCCCGCAGAGCGAATTCACGCCGCTGCGTCTGGCGTCGGAAATCTCGGCGCTGGCGGGTGAGCCCGCGCGTCTGAACACAATGGCACGCGATGCGCGTCGGGTCGGCCGCCTCGACGCTGCGGACCGGCTCGCCGATCTGGTGATGAAGGTGGCGAAGGTCTCGTAACCGCTGGACAGTGGGTGCGGCCTGTTCCGCACCGAAATAACCCTCATTTTCGTCGTGGCCGGGCTTGTTCCTGCCATCCACGTCTGTTTTGAAGGGGTATCTACTGAATCAGCCTTGGATGCCCGGCGACCACCGGACCTGTCGGAAGAAGAGACGCCCCATGAGATTACCGCGCGAGATCGGCCCCATTCATTTTGTCGGTATCGGCGGCATCGGCATGAGCGGTATCGCCGAAGTGCTGTGCAATCTCGGCTACACCGTGCAGGGCTCCGACGCCTCCGAGAATGCCAATGTCAATCGGCTGCGCGAAAAAGGCATCACCATCCATGTTGGCCACACCGCCGAGAATATCTCCGGCGCCGACGTGCTGGTGGTTTCCACTGCGCGCCGGGCCGAGATGCTGGCCGAACTGATGCGGCTGAAGAGCTGCGTCGCTATTGGCGGCACCCATGGCAAGACCACCACCACGTCGATGGTTGCAGCCCTGCTCGACGCCGGCGAACTCGATCCCACCGTCATCAATGGCGGCATCATCAATGCCTACGGCACCAACGCTCGTCTCGGCGCCGGCGAATGGATGGTGGTGGAAGCCGACGAGAGCGACGGTACCTTTCTGAAACTGCCGACCGATGTCGCCATCGTCACCAATGTCGATCCCGAGCATCTCGATCACTTCAAGACCTTCGATGCCGTGCAGGAAGCGTTTCGCAACTTCGTCGAGAACGTGCCTTTCTATGGGTTTGCCGTGATGTGCATCGACCATGCCGTCGTGCAGACCATCGTCGGCAAGATCGAGGATCGCCGCATCATCACCTATGGTGAGAACATGCAGGCCGACGCACGGCTGGTCGATCTCAAACCCGCCAATGGCGGCTCGTCCTTCAAGGTCGCGTTCCGTGATCGCAAGGCCGGTACCACCCATGAGATTGACAACCTGTTGCTGCCGATGCCCGGGCGTCATAATGCGCTCAATGCAACGGCCGCGATCGCGGTGGCCTATGAGCTTGGTATCTCCGATGAGCAGATCCGCAAGGCGATCTCGTCGTTCGGCGGCGTCAAACGCCGCTTCACCAAGACCGGTGAATGGAACGGCGTCACCATTATCGACGACTACGGCCATCACCCCGTCGAAATCGCCGCCGTGCTGCGGGCTGCGCGCGAAAGCACCAGCGGCAAGGTCATCGCTGTCGTGCAGCCGCATCGCTACACGCGCCTGCAGTCGCTGTTCGAGGAATTCTGCACCTGCTTCAACGATGCCGACACGGTCGTGGTTGCCGAAGTCTATGCCGCCGGCGAAGCGCCGATTGCCGGCATCGACCGCGACGGTTTCGTGCTGGGCTTGCGCGCGCACGGCCATCGTGAAGTGATCCCGCTGCAAGAGTCCGCGGCGCTGGCCGGCCTCGTCGCCGGCGTGGCCAGGAGCGGCGATACGGTGGTGTGTCTCGGCGCCGGCAATATCACGCAATGGGCCTATGCGCTGCCTGCCGAATTGAAGGCGCTGGGCTAAGCGCGTGGCCGGCTTTCCCGATATCGCCCCGGCTGTGTCCTCCGCGATGCCCGACTTGCGTGGGCGGCTGCTGGCAAACGAGTCGCTCGCGCCGCTGACCTGGTTTCGTGTCGGCGGTCCTGCGCAGCTGCTGTTCACCCCGGCGGATGTGGACGATCTCGCTTATTTCCTGTCGAAGCTGCCATCAGAGATTCCAGTCACCGTCATCGGCGTCGGCTCCAACCTGATCGTGCGTGATGGCGGCATCGAAGGCGTCGTCATTCGCCTCAGTCCACGCGGCTTCGGTCAGGTGACGACCGAAGGCGATACGATCACCGCAGGCACCGCATCGCTCGACAAGCGCGTGGCCGAAGCCGCCGCCGCCGCCAATATCGGCGGTCTCGAATTCTATTTCGGCATTCCCGGCTCGGTCGGTGGCGCGTTGCGCATGAATGCCGGGGCCAATGGCGGCGAGACCAAGGACGTGCTGATCGAAGCCGTTGGTGTCAGCCGCGACGGCACGAAGCAGGTGTTCGACAATGCCGGCATGCAGTTCGTTTATCGCAATTCCGGCGTCGATCCGTCGATCATCTTCATCTCGGCGAAATTTCGCGGACCCATCACCGATGCGGCCTTGATCCGCGCGCGCATGCTGGACGTCCAGCAGCATCGCGAAACCGCGCAGCCGATCCGCGAGAAGACCGGCGGTTCGACGTTCAAGAATCCACCGGGCTATTCCGCCTGGAAACTGGTCGATGCCGCCGGTTGCCGCGGCCTCCGTGTCGGTGGCGCGCAGGTGTCGGAGATGCACTGCAATTTCCTGATCAACACCGGCGATGCCACGGCGCACGATATCGAGACCCTCGGCGAGACCGTGCGCGCGCGCGTGCTGGCGCAGTCCGGCATCGATCTGCACTGGGAAATCAAGCGGATCGGTCAGGCAATCCAGGGCGATTGACGACTACTTTTCAGGAGCGGGCGGTGCGGGCAATGCGCCGGCCGGCCCGTCCACGCTCAATGTCAGCAGATTTTCCAGCGGTGCCGATGAGACGCGAAACGCGCCCTCATAGGGCTGTTCCTGCAGCGCGATGATGCCGAGCGCGACGACGGCACCGGTGCCAAACACCGTGAGTGCCGTCAGCATCGCCCGCGGCCGATCCATATGCACCAGCGACAATGCGAGTTGCGTGATCAAGCCGAGCAGCAACACCGACAACCACTTCAGATCATTGGTCTGATCTGCTGCGAGGCTGAGCCGCTCGTTGCGCGCCGTGCCTGCCCGGATCGCCGCGCCGAGCAAAGCGACATGCACGGGCGCACTGGCGTCGCGGGTGATCGAGGGATCGCTGACTTCGCGCAGCAAGTCGTCGAAGGCCGCATCGGTCCGCGGTGAGAACCGCCGCGCCTGCATTGCCGGCCATTCGTCAGTCAGCACAGATTTGATATAGACTTTCAGCGCGGTGCGGATGTCGGTCATGTCGCTGACCGAGGCCACGCTGAGCGCATAGACGTTGCGGATTTCGCCGGCTTCGGTCTGCACGGCACGCACCGCATGGCGGTTGCGGTCGCCGACATCGTTGGCGAGAAAGCCGGTGAGCAGAGCGAACAGGATCGCGACCGACGAGAAGAACGGCGCGACGACGCCATTGAATTTCTGGATCCGTCCCCGCAACGGCGAATGGAAGATCAGCCCCACCAGCGTCAGCGCCGCGCCGTAATACAGGAGTGCCAGAGTGAGGAAAATGCCGATGGTGGGGAGTTCAAGCCAGGCTCTGGTCATCGTCATTCTATTCCGTTGAGCGCACTCGGGCGTCGCCGTCTGCTATGGATCTCAGACCGCCCCACCAGCCGGTTCGATAAAGCATTATAGGACAAGGGGCGTCGCGTGCCATTGCCATGGCGGTATGGTTAGGATGCGGTGATTCGTAGGGAGCCCCAATCATGCACGCGACGCTCGATCCGACCCGGATCACCATCCTGTTCGGCGGTCTGAACAAGGAGCGGCTGGTATCGGTCGCCTCGGCTCAGGCCTTACAAACGGCGCTGCCGCAGGCGGTGCTCTGGTTCTGGGATGCCGATGACAGGGTCTATGAGACATCGAGTGCAGCGCTGCTCGGTCATGAACGCCCGTTCGAAAACCCTTTCAAGGCCGACAGAAAGTCGCTCGGTTCGCTGCCCCAGGCGCTCGATCTTGCGCAGACCGAGGGGCGCGTGCTGGTGCTCGGCATGCATGGCGGTGCTGCCGAGAATGGCGAGGTGCAGGCGATGTGCGAGCGGCGCGGCGTCGCCTTCACCGGATCCGGCTCGGCGTCGTCGAATCTGGCTTTCGACAAGATCGCGGCGAAGCGTTTTGCTGAGATCTGGGGTGTACCGATCGCGGCCGGTATCGCGTTGTCCGATATGGAGGCTGCGCTCGACCGGTACGGCAAACTGATCGCGAAGCCCGCGCGCGATGGCTCAAGCTATGGCCTGATGTTCGTGAATGCGACGCAGGATCTCGCTGCCGTCCGCAACGCGGCGAAGGCCGAGGACTATGTGATCGAGCCCTTCATTTCCGGCATCGAGGCGACCTGCGCGGTGCTGGAGCAGGCCGATGGTTCGGTGATCGCGCTGCCGCCGATCGAGATCATCCCGGCCGATGGCGGCTTCGATTACGAAGCCAAATATCTCGCCAAATCGACCCAGGAGATTTGTCCCGGCCGTTTCGCGCCCGATGTCACGGCGCAGCTGCGGAACTATGCCGTTCTCGCCCACCGGGCGCTGTCCTGCACCGGCTATTCGCGCTCGGATTTCATCGTGTCGGCCAATGGCCTGGTTTATCTCGAAACCAACACCCTGCCGGGACTGACTAAAGCCTCGCTGTATCCCAAAGCGCTCAATGCGCATGGGCTCACCTTCGTGGACTTCCTGCACGGGCAGATTGAACTGGGGCTCAAGCGCTCGGCTGTGGGGCGGGTGAGCGAAGCGTAATCCAGTGGCCGACCTCACGCCGACGTTCGACGCCAGATGAGGCCAAGCCTCATCCGGCTGACGCCTGCATTGGTCTGCGACACAGCGTCGCCTTCGCGTCGCCACAGTTCCTTAACGCCGGGGTGCAACACTCCCGCTAAAGTCCTCAGATTCCGAGGCTATATTCCCCCTGACCGCATCCCCTTTACGATTTGTTTACCAGGAGCGCCGAAGGTTAACGCTGGCGGCGCATGGTGCGCTTGGCTGCCGAGGCGTGAGCTTTGCGGACCTTCCGTATCGACGCGTATCGATGGAATTGAGTGCTCTTTCAGACACTTACCCATTTCGGTCGGACCGAGACGTTATCTGCGTCATCGCCAGTGCTTTTGGTCCCGCGTCAATGCGGGCACAACCAGTGACGAGCTCGTGGAATGGATGGTGCAGGACGCCTCTCTCGGTCGGTTGGATCGCTGGGGCCCGAAGCTGACCTCAAGATGGCGGTCCGCGGGGCGGGGATCCTGCTGCGTGAGCGGCTGGCGCCGCTGGAGCGTTCCGTCGCGGCTCTGAAGAACCGCAAGGCGCCCGAGCGTGAGCCGAGCACCAGCAAGATCATCATTTTCATCGAGCGCCATATTCCGCGCCGCGTCGGCATCGCAGCGACGCTGCTGATCCTGGCCGGCAGCATTGGCTTCGGCGTGGTCAAGGGTGAGCACGTCGATGAAGTCGTGGCTGCTTTCGAGGACGTCCGCAATGCTGCGGCCAATGCCGCCGGCTTCCGCATTTCTTCGGTCGTCCTCAATGGCCGCAAACAGCTGACCCAGGACGAGATTCTGGCCATCGGCGGCATCAATGGCCGCTCGTCGCTGCTGTTTCTCGACGCCGCTGCCGTGCGCGACAAGCTGAAGGCCAATGCCTGGATTGCCGATGCCAACGTGATGAAGCTGTATCCGGATCGTCTGCAGATCGACGTTACCGAACGCAACGCCTTCGCGCTGTGGCAGGAGGAGGGCAAACTCGCCGTCATCGCCGATGATGGCGCGGTGCTCGAGAATTACGTGCCGGCCCGTTTCGTCAAACTGCCGCTGGTGGTGGGCAAGGGCGCCGATAGCCAGGCCAAGGATTTCATTGCGCTGCTCGATCGCTATCCGCAGGTTCGCGCCGTCACCAAGGCTGCGATCTATGTCGGCGAGCGTCGCTGGAATCTGCGCATCAACGACAACCTCGATGTTCGCCTGCCGGAGAACGATGTCGGCAATGCGCTGGCGACGCTCAGCAAGCTCGATCGCGAGGAACGCCTGTTTTCGCGCGACATCGTCGCGATCGACATGCGTTTGCCGGATCGCCTGACCGTGCGTTTGTCGGAGGAGGCTGCCAAGGCCCGCGACGAGCAGTTCAAGGCGCAGGACAAGGCCAAGAAGAAAGCAGGCGCGGCATGAGCGGGCTGGATCGCACCCAGGCGCCGAAGACGCGCCAGATGGCGCCGGGCCGCACCGCTCTGGTGGCGTCGCTGGACGTCGGCACCAGCAAGATCGCGTGCATGATCGCACGCCTGCGGCCGTGCGCGCCGAACGAGGCGCTGCGTGGACGTACGCATGCGGTGGAATTGATCGGCTACAGCCAGATCCAGTCCCGTGGAGTCAAGTCGGGCGCGGTCGTGGATATGGGCGAAGCGGAGCAGTCGGTGCGTCAGGCGGTCGGATTGGCCGAGCGGATGGCCAAGGTCCAGGTCGAATCCGTGCTGCTGTCGGTGTCCGCCGGGCGCTTGCAGGGCCAGCTCATCGAAGCCTCGGCAGACATCAAGGGCGGTGCCGTCACCGCCGCCGACATGGCGCGCGTGACCTCCACCGGCATGCGTCACGCAACGCCGCCGGGCCGCACCGTGCTGCACGCGCTGCCGGTGAGCTATTCGCTCGATGGCGTGAAGGGCATTCGCGATCCCAAGGGCATGGTCGCTTCGCAGTTCGGCGTCGATATGAACGTCATCACCGCGGACGCGACTGTCGCGCGCAATCTGATGCTGGTGGTCGAGCGCTGCCATCTCAATGTCGAAGCGATGGCGGCCGCGCCTTATGTCGCAGGACTCTCGGTACTCACCGACGACGAGACCGATCTCGGCGCTGCCGTGGTCGAAATGGGAGCGGGGACAACGACGATCGCGACGTATTCCGGCGGGCGCATCGTGCATGCGTCGGGATTTGCGGTCGGCGGGCAACACATCACTATGGATCTCGCCCGCGGACTCGGCTGCTGCATTGCGGATGCCGAGCGAATCAAGACGTTATATGGCACCGTGCTGACAGGCGGCTCCGACGCGCGTGAAATGATGAACGTGCCGACGGCCGGCGACAACGACCGTGATTATCCGCAGGCCGTGTCACGCGCCACGATTGCAAACATTGTGCGCCAGCGTGCCGAGGAGATTTTCGAGATGATCCGGGACCGGCTGGCGGATTCGCCTTTTGCAGCAGAGCCGCGCGCGCGCGTGGTGCTGTCGGGCGGCGCCTCGCAACTCACCGGTCTTGCCGAACTCGGTTCGCAGATTCTCGGTCGTTCGGTGCGCGTCGCGCGCCCGCTCGGCTTCGGCCGCCTGCCCAACGAGGCGAAGAGTGCATCCTTCGCCGTTCCGTCGGGCCTCCTGGTCTACCCGCAATTCGCCCATCTCGAACATATCGAGCCGCGCCATACGCGGCAGCTCATGACCGGCACCGATGGCGGCGGATACTTCGGAAAGGTCGGTCGATGGCTACGCGAGGGCTTCTGATGAGATCTAAACCGGCAGTGAACATTCAAGCTTCCACGCCGCCGCCCAGGGATACGATTTTGAATCCGATCCTGGGCCACCGGCAAGACCAAACCAATCGCGCGTAATACGAGAGGCAACCTCATGACCATTAATCTCAACGTTCCTGATATCAGCGAGCTGAAGCCCCGCATTACCGTGTTCGGTGTCGGTGGCGCCGGCGGCAACGCCGTCAACAACATGATCACCGCCGGTCTGCAGGGCGTCGACTTCGTCGTCGCCAACACCGACGCGCAGGCGCTGACGATGTCGAAGGCGCAGCGCATCGTGCAGATGGGCACGCAAGTGACCCAGGGCCTCGGCGCCGGTTCGCAGCCGGATGTCGGCGCCGCCGCCGCCCAGGAAGTCATCGACGAAATCCGCGATCACCTGACCGGCGCCAACATGGTGTTCGTCACCGCCGGCATGGGCGGCGGCACCGGCACCGGTGCAGCCCCGGTCATCGCCAAGGCCGCCCGCGACATGGGCATCCTCACCGTCGGCGTCATCACGAAGCCGTTCCACTTCGAAGGCCAGCGCCGTATGCGCACCGCCGAAGCGGGCATCAACGAGCTGCACAAGGTCGTCGATACGCTGCTGATCATCCCGAACCAGAATCTGTTCCGGGTTGCCAACGAGAAGACCACCTTCGCCGACGCCTTCGCGATGGCCGATCAGGTGCTCTACTCGGGCGTCGCCTGCATCACCGACCTGATGGTCAAGGAAGGCCTCATCAATCTCGACTTCGCCGACGTGCGCGCAGTCATGAAGGAGATGGGCAAGGCGATGATGGGCACCGGCGAAGCCACCGGTGAGAAGCGCGCGCTGACTGCTGCCGAGGCTGCCATCGCCAACCCGCTGATCGACGATTCGTCGATGAAGGGCGCCAAGGGCCTGCTGATCTCGATCACCGGCGGCAAGGACCTGACGCTGTTCGAAGTCGACGAAGCCGCCACCCGTATCCGTGAAGAAGTCGATTCGGATGCCAACATCATCGTCGGCGCCACTTTCGACGAAAGCCTCGACGGCGTGATCCGCGTGTCGGTGGTCGCCACCGGCAGCGAGCAGGCCCAGTTGGCCCGCACCGCACCAGGTCCGGTCGGCGCCCCGGTCCCGGCCGTCGGTCAGCCCGCCCAGCCGGATACCCGTCTTGCTGATCTGACCGCCCGCCTGCGTGCAGACAACCAGCGCATCGCTGCTGCCTCGGCTGCCAAATCCGGCGCGCCGGCTCCGGTTGCCGCACCTGCGCCCGCTCCGCGCGCACCGTCCAGCAATCACGAGCGCGCAGCCCTCGCTGCCATCGCCGCGGCTGTTGCGCCGGATGCGCCGCAGCAGGGCACCTATGGCGACGTGACGGTGCGTCCGATCGCGCAGAAGCCATCGCTGTTCCCGGAAGCTCCGCGTCAGGAAGCCCCGATGGACGCGCCGTTGCCCGAGCAGTTCATTCCGCCATCGGCCGAGCGCGCGCCGGTCCGGGCCCCGCGCATGCCGAAGTTCGAGGAACTGCCGATGCCCGCCCAGGCGGAAATCCGGCAGGCCCGCGGCGATTCAGATGAAGAACCGCAGAAGCAGCGCCTGTCGCTGCTGCAGCGCCTCGCCAATGTCGGCCTTGGCCGCCGCGACGAGGAGTCGGAAGCTCCGCTGTCCGGACGTTCGCAGGCTCCCGCCATGGCCCCGATGCCGCCGCTGCCGGACCGCAAGCCGCAGCGTTCCGTTGCACAGCAGATGTCCGGCGAGCAGCCGGTGTCGGAATATGCCCGTCGTCCGGCCCCTCAGGGCCTAGACTTGCATGGCCGCCCCGCACCTGTTGCCCCGGCGCCACAGGGCGATGATCATCTCGATATTCCGGCATTCCTGCGCCGTCAGTCGAACTGATCGATTGTAACAATCGTCACGAAGATGAAGCCCCGGTCATGTACCGGGGCTTTTTCGTGGGCACGGCGCAGAACTCATGCAATCGTTTAACCAATTGATTTTAATTGTCTTATTATCCGGGCCCTGGCGGCAAATGCATGCGCTATGCGGGATCGGCCAAAAACCTTGGTTAACAGCTGGCCGGAATGCGGCAGAGGTTGGGTAACAATCGGTTAGAAAGCGTGAGTTGGCGCACTTTGTGGCAACGGTTAATGTGACTGCGACTCGGGGATTTGAGAGACCGCTGGTCGATCAAGTGAGTCCCTCTCGCGACGAGAGGTTGATTTGGGTGGGTACCATATGACTTTCAGCCGACAGACCACGCTTGGAGCGCAAGCCACCGTGACCGGTGTCGGCGTCCATTCCGGAAAGCCTGTCAGCCTCACCCTCGGCCCCGCTCCCGTCGATACCGGTTATATCTTCGTCCGTACCGGACTTGAAGGTCCCGATCGCGAAGTTCAGGCTACGGCGAAGTCTGTCATCGCCACGGCGTTCGCCACCGTGCTCGGCGATCGTGATGGGCCGCTCGTGTCCACCGCCGAACATGTCCTGGCTGCCCTTCGTGGCATGGGCATCGACAATGCCACCGTCGAAGTCGATGGCCCCGAAGTGCCGATTATGGATGGTTCGGCCGCCGCTTTCGTGGCTGCCATCGATCAGGCCGGCGTGGTGGAGCAGGGCGCTCGCCGCCGCTTCATCCAGGTGCTGAAACCGGTACAGGTCGCCCTCGGCGACTCCTTCGGTGAATTCCGCCCCCACGCTGGCGGCTTCCGCGCCGAGATCGAAATCAACTTCAACAATCCCGCCATCGGCCGTCAGAGCTATGTGCTCGACCTCAATCCTGAATCCTTCCGTCGTGACATCGCCCGCGCCCGCACCTTCGGCTGCATGAACGACGTGGCCCGCCTGTGGAGCGCCGGTTTCGCGCTCGGTGCCTCGTTCGAGAATTCCGTCGTGTTCGACGACGACAAGCTGCTCAATACCGAAGGCCTGCGCTACGCCGACGAATGCGCCCGCCACAAGGTGCTGGATGCGATCGGCGATCTTGCGCTGGCCGGGCTGCCGATCCTCGGCGCCTATCGCTCGGTGCGCGGCGGCCACAAGCTCAACAACGAAGTCCTGAAGGCGCTGATGGCCGATCGTTCTGCCTGGAAGATCGTCGAAGCCGACGCCGTTTCCGTGCAGGCTCCTGCACGCCGCGGGCGTGTCACCTCTGGCGTGCTCGGCGGCCTGTCGCCGGTTTTCGGACCGGACGTGTCCTGATCCGGGGTTTGCTTTTTGGACCCTTTCCATCGCCGGGACACCGCCAGTAACCATAACCAAATGCAGGTTGACCCATTTCGCCACAATCCCGGCGAAATGAACCCCTATCCGGTTGGTTAATGGATGGCCTTCGTTTAAACAGGCGCGCGGTCGGGGAGATGGCCACGGGCTTGTGATTGTTCGTCCATATCGGGGCGCGGTTGGCGCGCAGAGCACCGCATTCAGGGCGTCGTGACGACACCCGCAGACAGGCGTCAGGCAAGATATCGATGTCGGCACAGCGTTTCGCGCTTTCCTTTCGTGATGAATTCCATGGCTTCAAGCGTTCGCTGCGGCTCGCAGCCGGGCTGATCGTGCTTGCGGTGCCGCTAGCC
>JAPLPC010000328.1 GCA_026400425.1 Hyphomicrobiales bacterium
CGGTGGCGCCGCCGGCGGCGATCGCTTCGATATCGACATCACAGCGGGCGAGGGCACGCGACTCACCATGAGCACGGCTGCGGCCGAGAAGGTCTATCGCTCCCACGGCCCGGCTGCCGAAATCAATATCTCGCTGCGTGCCGAGGCTGGTGCACATCTGAGCTGGCTGCCGCAGGAGACCATTTTATTCGATCAGGCCCGCACCACGCGCAGCATCGATATCGATCTGGCCGAGACGGCGTCTCTGGTCCTGTGCGAGATCGTCGTGTTCGGTCGCACCGCGATGGGCGAGGTGATGCGGTCGGGCTCATTCGTGGACCGTTGGCGTCTGCGTCGCGGTGGCCGTCTGGTGTTTGCAGAAAACGTCCGGCTCGACGGCGACATCGCGGCCAAACTGGCGGCCCCCGCCATCGCCAATGGCGGTCTCGCCATCGCTTCCGCGCTGATCGTGCCCGGCGATGAGGCACTGCTGGAGCGGCTGCGCGCCGCAGCGGAGCAAGCCGGCTGCGAAGTCGGCGTGTCCCAGTGGAACGGATTTGCAATGGTCCGTATCTGTGCGCAAGATGCTGCGAAATTGCGGGCTGACATGATGGCGCTGTTGTCGCAATCCGGTGCGATGCTGCCGCGCATGTGGCTCAACTGATCATCAGGGGTTTTCGATGAACCTGTCCCCGCGCGAGAAAGACAAGCTGCTGATTTCCATGGCCGCCATCGTGGCGCGCCGCAGGCTGGAGCGCGGCGTCAAACTCAATCATCCCGAGGCGATTGCGATCATCTCCGACTTCATCGTCGAGGGCGCGCGCGACGGCCGCACTGTCGCCGAACTGATGAAATCCGGCGCCGAAGTCATCACCCGCGCGCAATGCATGGACGGCATTGCCGAGATGATTCACGACATCCAGGTGGAGGCGACATTCCCGGATGGCACGAAGCTCGTCACGGTGCATGAGCCAATTCGGTGATGGGGATGTCCGTCATGACTGAAGACCGGCCGACGCGGAGCTGGAAGGACCTGGCCGACTACGACCTCGGCCAGCCCGAGGATGCGCTGGCGTTGATCGAGAATTTTCAAGGCGAATGGTACAATGGCGGCTTCTCGCAGCTGTTCGCCAACTGGAATCGCGCCGATATCGTGCTGGTCCCCGAGGCGCTCCGGATCATTGGCGTGCCCGAGGCGGCGCCGATCGTCGCGGCCGCGATCGCAATGTTTCCGGACGATCAGGATGACTGGCGCGACATCGCGCTCAAGGCCATGCTGGATCCAGCCAGTCAGCTCGGCAACAGATTATGGGATCTTAACGGCTCGCTCGGCGATTTCGAGGAAGCCATCCAGAAGGCCGTCGATGCGTTCGAACTGAAGCTCAGCGGCGACGAAGAGTGATAAAGGACCGATCATGATCCCCGGCGAACTGTTCATCCAGGATGGCGAGATCGAGCTCAACGCCGGCCGCAATGCGATCACGCTCATGGTCTCCAACACCGGCGATCGGCCGATCCAGGTCGGCTCGCACTATCATTTCGCCGAAACCAATGCGGCACTGTCGTTCGACCGTGCGCAAGCGCGCGGCATGCGCCTCGACATCGCCGCCGGCACCGCCGTCCGCTTTGAGCCCGGCCAGAGCCGCGACGTGCAACTTGTCGAACTGGCCGGGAAGCGTGAGGTCTACGGATTCCGCGGCGACGTGATGGGGAAGCTGTGAATTCGACGATGCGCTATCCACACAATGCGGCTCCTCCTTGCTTCCCCCTCTCCCGCGTGCGGGGGAGGGTCGGGGTGGGGGCAGCCACAACCTCGGAGCACGCGGTGGCCCCCACCCGGCGCTGCGCGCCACCCTCCCCCGCAAGCGGGAGAGGGGATATCTCAGCCAACGGAGCGAACCGATGCCCGTGAAAATCAAGCGCTCCGTCTATGCCGACATGTTCGGCCCCACCACCGGCGATCGTGTGCGGCTGGCCGACACCGATCTCATCATCGAGGTGGAGAAGGACTTCACCATCTACGGCGAGGAGGTGAAGTTCGGCGGCGGCACGGTGCTCCGCGACGGCATGGGGCAGTCGCAGGCGACGCGCGCAGAGGGCGCGGTCGACACCGTGATCACGAATGCGCTGATCGTGGATCACTGGGGCATCGTCAAGGCCGACGTCGCGCTCAAGGACGGCAAGGTGCATGCCATCGGCAAGGCCGGCAATCCCGATATCCAGCCGGGTGTGACGATCAATGTCGGACCGGGCACCGACGTCATTGCCGGCGAAGGCAAGATCCTCACCGCCGGCGGCTTCGACAGCCACCTCCATTTCATCTGCCCGCAACAGATCGAACACGCGCTGATGTCGGGCGTCACCTCGATGCTCGGCGGCGGCACCGGGCCGTCGCATGGCACCTTCGCCACCACCTGCACGCCGGGGCCCTGGCATATCGGGCGGATGATCCAGTCGTTCGACGCATTCCCGGTCAATCTCGGCATCTCCGGCAAAGGCAATGCCTCGACGCCCGCGGCTTTGATCGAGA
>JAPLPC010000564.1 GCA_026400425.1 Hyphomicrobiales bacterium
ACCCCCGCGCCCGACACGTCGGTCGAGGCCTTGCCGGCCGCCACCGTCACGGTGACGAGATGATCCATGTCGGCCTTCGTGAGCGACACCGCATGCCGCACCGCTGCCGCCGCCCCTCGGACCGTCGCTGAGACCGTCAGCACCTATAGCGTCGCCTGGAGGCCGTTGATGGCTGCGACGAACTCGCCCGTGGCCGCCACATTTGCCTGAGCTCAATGGCTGGTGCTCGCTTCCATGGCACCATCACACTTTCAGACTGATCATACGGCGGCATACGGCCCCACACATGAAGATCCTGGATGGCCCCAGCTCAAGACGATCGCCTCGGTCAGACCCATGCAAACATTAAAGCCAGAATACCTAAAACGTCGGAAGCCTTCTTCTGTTGCATCTCGCTAAGTGTTGCTAAATCTGCCTCACCTTCTCCGCGAGCTTCCAATCAGCAACTAACCCTAGGTTAGACATGAAGTCCTCGAACCGAACCCCCTTGCCATCCTTTACGTCGGCAGCAATGTCCCAAACAGTATCACACTCAAAGCACATGACAGCTCGGCGTTTTGCCGAACGCAACTCGATCTCCCACACATCATCTTGGTGGCAGTAAGGGCAGTTAACCATTGTACCTTGTTCTTCAGGGAATCGGAAAAGCTGTGACTAAATTGTTGGTGCAGTCCTGGATGATAAGCCGAAGTCGTGTTTCGCCAATAGATCCTATGACTCGCCCCATGTCGATTTCAAACATGCGGTTTCCATTAGATTGAAGCACGCCGGCCCCGCGTTTAGCGAAGGCCTCGTCAATCATGCCGATTAACTTCGTTCGTCCCACGCTAAAGACAGAATGTGTTGATTTGGTCAGATTAGGCAAACAGTGATCTAGGACGTGATTAACTCGGTTGCCATGAGCAGAGCCTTGTCCATACACCAGCCCCCCGGCTGAGGTCCACGATTTGGTTGCGGGATCAAATGCAAGTTTTCCGCCATATGAAGCCAAACCCTCCAAGCAATCCCCAGGGCCGGCATTGTGCACGAGCACCCCATCGACCGCGATGCGGTAGACGTGCTCGCCGTGGACTTCGAGATTGTACACGGCCGGGTGGCGGTCGAGGGGCTCGACGCTCGCCACAGCGACCGGGCCTGAGAGGGTGTCAACATGCTCGCCGGGCTCCAGTTTCCCGGCCGGCACCCAGTCTTCACCGTCGACTGACCAGACCGGATGGACGTCGGTGGCCCGGATCTCGGTGCCAGTTGCGAGCGTGATCCGGACGATGTTGGCGACGTCGCGAGTCACGAAGCGCCCCGTGACAACCTGGCCTTCGCCCTCGGCGATCGGCGGGCAGTCTCTCACGGCGCTCACTTCCGCGAGGCCGTCGATTCCAAGCTCTGGCACGGCCAGATCGAGCCGTGCCCCCTTCACGAGGCCAAGGCTCTCGATCCACGCCCGCGGCCGAATGAACTCGGCTTCGACCACCGAGAGATCGTTCCGCACGATCAGGAACGACACCCGGGCCCATTCGCTCTGCACCGGCTCCGAGAATGAGTCGTCAAACTCGTGGGGCCGGCGGCTGTGAAGGCGGCAAAAAAACAGGGCGATGGATCTTCGGGCGGTTGGCTCTCCATGAAAGGCAGGGAAATGACGTACACCACCACGCTTGCTCGCTAACGTTCATTCGGCCTCGCTCCCATCGAATTGGGAAAGGTCTTGTAGCAAGCGACGCCAGTGCTGTCCCAGTGTCGTGAGCCACGACTCAACATTGTTTGGCCTGGAGATGGCCATTGTGTTTACGACAGCCCATTTGAGCGATTCGTCTGCAGTGGCATCGAAGAGGGATGTAAGTGGACCTCCGTCGTACGGATCTCCGGAACACCCGATCGCACGAACTACAGCCTCACAATCGCGTGGATCTGCCAGCAGCGGCAAGGCGGCCAGCAGAACAGTCGTCGCTTCATGGGAAAGAGGTGAGTTGCATCGTACTATCTCCTCAATTGTGTCTCCGGTGCATCCGATCTGATTAAGCTGCTGGATCAAAGGCCCGAACGCTAGCTCACTTTTCGCAGCCCGATCCAAGATAACCGCTTGTTTCTGGGCCTGCCGCTTGGCGAAAGCCGGGTCTCGCTCCATTCGGGCGAGAAACTCGTGTGCGGTTTCCTTTTTCTTGTTTCTCACTTAAGAAACTCCAGTGTTATCCAGCCATCTGCTACGGCTTGCTTTAGGTCCAAAGAGAGCACCGTCGAGGGTCTTACCCTCAGCGTCATCGTAAGGCGATTCTCAATGCTGAAGTGCAGGAAATCACGGAGCTGCGAGCTGAAGTGCTGGTACGCTACATTCTTGACTTCTACAAGGCTACGAGTCGTCCATGAAAGCTCGTCGGGGATCCGAAACAATGCCCTTCCAGAAACAGATGGAATACGGTAGGAGTTCTTTACGATGTCCGCAGCTGACTCGCCAGCTCGCCCTAGAAAATGACAAG
>JAPLPC010000376.1:0-1830 GCA_026400425.1 Hyphomicrobiales bacterium
GCAGAAGGTTGACGGTGATCGAGCTCATGAAATTCCCGTATGGACGCCAAGCTGCGTCCGACGCGCGATGGGCACTTTAAGCCGTCAGCTTCCTGTGCAGGAAGTCCCGCACCGTAGCAGGATCGACGTCGTTGGCGATGACGGCCTGACCGATGGCCGACAGCAGAATGAAAGTGAGCTTGCCGCGCTTGACCTTTTTGTCCTGCGCCATCAGCGCCATCAGCCTGTCGGCATCGGCGAGGCCTTCCTGCTGGGAGCCGGCAATATCCTGCAAACGCGTCGGCAGCCCGGCATCGGCGAGATGGCGTTCGACCCGCGCAGCGTCTGCCGTCGCGATCATGCCGAGTTGTGCCGAGAACTCGGCGGCCAGCACCATGCCGATAGAAACGCCTTCGCCATGATAGAGCCGATCGGAAAAGCCGGTGACGGCTTCCAGCGCATGACCGAAGGTATGACCGAGATTGAGCAATGCACGCTCACCGTTCTCGCGTTCATCGCGCGACACCACGCCGGCCTTGGCACGACATGACGTAGCGATGGCATATTCCCGGCCCGAGCCGCCGCGCATGATGTCGGCGTGATTGGCCTCAAGCCAGGCGAAGAAGGCGGCATCGCCGAGCACGCCGTATTTCGCAACTTCCGCATAGCCCGCGCGAAACTGGCGCGGCGACAGCGTGTCGAGCACCGCCGTATCGGCGACCACCAGCACGGGCTGGTGGAAGGCGCCGATCAAATTCTTGCCCTGCGGCGAGTTGATGCCCGTCTTGCCGCCGACGGAGGAATCGACCTGCGCCAGCAGCGACGTCGGCACCTGCACGAAATCGACGCCGCGGCGCAGGATCGACGCGGCGAAACCGGCGAGGTCGCCCACCACGCCGCCGCCCAGCGCGATGACGAGATCGTTGCGTTCGATCTTGGCGGCGATCAGCGCTTCGGAGACCGTTTGGAGCCCGGCATAACTCTTGGAGCCTTCGCCTTCCTCGACGGCGATATGCGAGGTCGGGATGCCTGCCTCCGCCAGCGAAGCTTCGGTGGCCTTCAGCCAGTGCCTTGCCACCGTCTTGTCGGTCACGATCGCCGTGCGCACGCCCGGCCGCAGGGCCGCGATCCGCGCCCCGAGCGACGACAGACTATTGCGGCCGATGATGATGTCGTAGGCGCGCTCGCCCAACCCAACATTGACGGTGATCGGATCGGAAGGCTTCGGTGGTGTGGTCATAAAATCGGACTCGGGGGATCGCCGGCCGGCAATGGCATCGCGGATACAGGATGCGGCCGGAACAGGTGCTCGTGCAGCGCGACGATCGCCTCGTCGACGATTTTCTCATGCGGCACATCGCGGGAATCGACGGTGATGTCGGTCTGCTGGTAGAATGGATGCCGCGCTTCGATCAACCGGGCGATGGTGCCGGCCGGATCCGGCGTCTTCAGCAACGGACGGTTCTCTCGTTTTTTGACCCGGCGCAGGATCACGTCAGCATCGGCCTTCAGCCACAGCGAGATCGCGGTGTCGCGGATCCGCTGGCGGGTGTCGTCGCGCATGAACGCACCGCCGCCCGTGGCCAGCAGGATCGGCCCGCTTTCGAGCAGCCGCGCGATCACCCGGGCCTCGCCGTCGCGGAAATGCGGTTCGCCGTGGACCTCGAAAATATCCGGGATCGACATGCCGGCTGCGGCCTCGATCTCATGGTCGGCGTCGATGAAGGGCAGTCGCAGTCGCATCGCCATGCGACGGCCGATGGTGGATTTGCCCGCGCCCATCATTCCCACCAGCACGACGGAGCGCCGCCCCAGCGCCGCGACGATCGCGGCTTACTGGGTGGCACCGGC
>JAPLPC010000376.1:1847-2774 GCA_026400425.1 Hyphomicrobiales bacterium
CCGGCCGGAACTGGCAGGATCGTCTCGGACATCAAAAAACACTCGCAGAATCAGTGGGCGGCAACGGATCTCAAGGATTTGCCGCAGTCCCGTCACCTATACTACCCCCGAAGGCAGCGTTGCCAGCACCTCGTGCAGACTGTATCCGAACGAGACCGCCCCGGGCGGTCCGAATCGCCCTCTCTGCCGAGTTCCCGCCATGCCCAGCCTGTTCCGCTTCCTGACGGTCGTCGCGGTCATCGGCGGCATCGCCTATGGCGCCATTTTCGCGCTGGCGAATTTCGTCACGCCGAAGCCCCGGGACATGATCGTCACCATCCAGCCGGACAAATTTCTCAAGAAATAGCCGCTAAGGTGGCCGCATGAGCACACCGTCCGACGCCCGCTTGTCCAATCTGTTTCTCGATATGCTTGCCGCCGAGCAAGGGGCCGGCATCAACACGCTGGATGCCTATCGCCGCGACCTCGCGGATTTCTCTGAATTTTCGGCCCGCACCAAGGGCAGTTTCCTGTCCGCGGACACGCAGTTGCTGCGTGATTATCTCGCAGATCTCGACGACCGCGGCTTCAAATCGACCACGGTGGCGCGCCGGTTGTCGGCGCTGCGCCACCTGTTCCGCTTCCTGATGAGCGAAAACATCCGCAGCGACGATCCCGCGGCAATCCTGTCCGGCCCTAAGCGCGGCCGCAGCCTGCCGAAGGTGCTGTCGATCGCCGATGTCGATCGCATGCTGGTGCATGGTCGCACCATGGCCGGAAATCCTGACGCCTCGCTGCCGCAGCGGTTGCGCCATGCGCGGCTCTATTGCCTGCTCGAAGTGCTCTATGCCACCGGCCTGCGCGTCTCCGAACTGGTGTCGTTACCCGTCACCGCGGCGCGGCGCGATGCGCGCATGATCGTGGTGCGCGGCAAGGGCAACAAGGAAC
>JAPLPC010000376.1:2821-4975 GCA_026400425.1 Hyphomicrobiales bacterium
GGCAAAGACGGCCATGGCGGACTATCTGGCCGTGCTGGCCGACGCGCAGAAGGCCCAGCCGAAAAAGGCCGCCGCATCGAAATGGCTGTTTCCGTCATTCGGCGAAAGCGGCCATCTCACCCGTCAGCATTTCGCCCGCGACCTGAAGGACCTCGCCGCCGCGTCCGGGATTGCGCCACGCCTGGTGTCGCCGCATGTGCTGCGTCATGCCTTTGCCAGCCACCTGCTGCATAACGGCGCCGACCTGCGCATCGTGCAGACATTGCTCGGCCATACCGATATTTCGACGACGCAGATCTACACCCATGTGGTGGAAGAGCGTCTCAAGAGCTTGGTGCGCGATCTGCATCCGCTGGCCGAGCGATAGGGATACCGCGAGACGCCGATCGCTTCTCAACGCGATTGCGGCTCGGCATCGCCAAGTCTGGCACCGCCGCGATCTGTCACGCCGTCGCGACGCATGCCCGAACTCGGCACCAATACCGGTTGCAGCGATGGAATCAGCCGCGCGCGTTCGCGCTTGGCCGGGATGGCCCGATAGACCTGCTTGCTGGCCTCGACGATATGCACGCCGGCAAACGGCAGCGACAGCGCCGCGCCGACGCGTTCCCAGATCGCGGCCGAACGCAGAAACCAGCCCATGGTCACCGGCGGCATGAACAACGCTTCGCTCCAGGCCGTCGGCGTAAACCATGTCTGCCGCAACAGCTGCGTGATCTGCGTGCGCGAGTAAGGCCGGCCATGGCCGAACGGCGTCGAGTCCGAGCGCGTCCACACGCCGCGGCGATTCGGGATCACGGCAATCAATTTGCCGGACGGCGCCAGCACCCGCCAGATTTCGCGCAGCAGGCCTTCGGGATCGTCGGAGATCTCCAGCGCATGAACCAAAATGATGCGATCCACCGCGGCATCCGGCAGCGGCAAAGACATCTCGTCCACCAGGGTCGCCAGCGCCGGCTTTGCGGTCGGCCATTTCAGCACCCCCTGGGTCGCCGGCATGAAGGCGAGGCAGCGTTCGGCGTTTTCGCGATAGAGCCCGAGATAGGGGGTGGGATAACCGATGCCGAGCACGCGCTGCCCTTCGGCATCCGGCCAATGGGCCTTGATGGCGCGATTGATCAGACGCCGCGCCACGACGCCGAGGCGGCGGGAGTAGAAGTCTCGGAGATCGATGACGTCGATGGTCATGCCATCCTTCTACCATGCCCGGAACGACGCACACGTCCCCAATCGCGCATTGCCGGGGAAGCGTTAACGCCATATGTCAGAAGGCCTGCATCGTGCTGAATCACGGAGAGATCATGGCTGCTGAAATTCGTGTGTTCCCCTGCCTGTCGGACAATTTTGGCTACCTGATCCACGACCCGCAAAGCCTGAAGACGGCGGCCATCGACGCCCCGGAGGCCGGCCCCATCATGAAAGTGTTGCAGCGCGAGGGCTGGAAGCTCACCGACATTCTGGTGACGCATCATCATGCCGACCATGTGGGTGGCATCGCCGAACTCAAGAAGACCTATGGCTGCAAGGTGACGGCGCCGCACGACCAGGGCACTCCGATTCCCCATGTGGACGTCCGCGTCGGCGAGGGTGACACCATTCAGGTCGGCGCGCTGATGGCGCGGGTGTTCGAGACGCCTGGCCATACGCTGGACCACATCTGCTACGTGTTCGATGGCGAACTCGCGCTGTTCTCGGCCGACACGCTGTTCTCGGGCGGCTGCGGCCGGGTGTTCGAAGGCAGCTATCCCATGATGTGGCAGTCGCTGAAAAAGCTGCGCATGCTGCCCGACGACTACCGCGTCTATTGCGGCCACGAATACACCGCAGCCAACATGAAATTCTGCCTCGGCATCGATCCCAACAACGAAATGCTGAAGGCGCGTGCCGACGAAGTGACCCAGCTGCGCGCTGCGGGCAAGCCGAGCATTCCCGTGCTGCTCGGCGTCGAAAAGAAGATCAATGTGTTCCTGCGTGCCGACGATCCGGCCATCGCCGCCGCCGTCCGCCTCAAGGGGTTTGGCGAAGACGACGTCTTCAGCGAATTGCGCGAGCGCAAGAACAAATCGTGACGATGCAGACGGCTGCCGAGATCATCGCCAGGCTGGATCTAGAGCCGCATCCCGAAGGCGGATATTACCGCGAGACGTTTCGCGA
>JAPLPC010000358.1 GCA_026400425.1 Hyphomicrobiales bacterium
ATCGTGCACCACGCCGTCTTGGCCGGCGGACAGCGCGTTCATGGTGAAGTCTCGACGCTCGGCGTCAGCCTGCCAGTCCCGGCCGAAGCGCACGCTGGCGTGACGGCCGAACGTCTCGACATCGACGCGCAGCGTGGTCACCTCGAAAGGCCGGCTTTCGATCACCACGGTGATGGTGCCGTGCTCGAGACCGGTCGGGACCGGCTTGAAGCCCGCCGCGGTGGCGCGGCGCATCACTTCGTCCGGCAGCGCGGTGGTGGCCACGTCGAATTCGTGGATCGCCTCGCCGAGCAGCGCGTTCCGCACCGCGCCGCCGACCACGCGGGCCTCCTCGCCGTCGCCGTTCAGCAGCGCCAGCACGCGTGCGGCCGGACCAGCGGTCAGCCACGACGCATCGACCAGTCGCCGCTGCGAGGTCATCTATTCTGCCCCGGTACGAGCTTGCCGTCTTCCAGATGCGCCGGCGTATAGGTCGATGTCGGCGCCGCGCCGGAGAAATGCGCGAGCAGAACGAAGCTGATGATGACGGACAGGAAGGCAGCGATCAGCAGTTTCAGAACCACACGCGCCGGCCAGGACGCGGACTCCGTGACGCCCTTCGCGGTTGCCAGCAGGAACAGTGCATAGAGCACGAACGGAATCAGGAAGATGCCGACTTCGGTGAGAACGGGACGGATCATTTCTGCACGATCCGCTCATACATCACGCGCAAGATGCCGGCAGTGGCGCCCCAGATGTAACGCTCCGCAAACGGCATCGCATAGTAGGAGCGCGCGATGCCGCGGAAATCCTTGCTGTGCACCTGGTGATTGCCGGGATTCATCAGGAACGACAACGGCACCTCGAAGGCGCTCTCGACCTCGTTCTCGTTGATGGTGAGATTGAAGCCGGGCTTCACCCGCGCCACCGTGGGGACGATGCGGAAGCCGAAGCCGGTGGCGTAGAGATCGAGATAGCCGATCGGATCGACGAAAGAGCGATCCAGTCCGACTTCCTCTTCCGCCTCGCGCAACGCGGCATCGAGCGGCGATGTGTCGGTGGCGTCGATCTTGCCGCCGGGAAACGAGATCTGCCCGGCATGGTCATTGAGATGGGCCGCGCGTTGCGTCAGCAGCACCGTCGGCTCCTCGTGCGCGACGATGCCGATGAGCACCGCGGCCGGACGGATCGGCCGCTCCTGTGCCACGATCTCGATCATGCGGTCGTTGCCGACGTCGCCGGTGGTAGGAATAACGCTGGCGTCGTGAAGTCCCGACGGCACGTCGAACGACAGCCGCGCCATGGCGCGCGCGAAAAACTCGGCCGAATTCATCACGGCCAATCCGTCCGCCGAAGTCGCCGTGGGAGTCGCCATGGCCGAAGTCGCCAAATTATGCGCATCCGTCTTCAGCAAAGAATGAGTCAATCACGCCCCTCGAATACAATCTTACGTAGCTTGCCTGACTTGCTCGGCATCCGCCATGGCAAAAAAGGCGCCGGATGAGGCGATGCCGAACATCGCCGTTCCATCGATCATCTGCTCCTCGCCCATGTCAACCAGATCGTAGTAGATCGCCCGCGTCACCTTGGCCCACAGATCCGCACGCACATGCAGATAGGGTGTCAGGCCGCCATCCTCGGCTTCCTTGAAACGGAGCCGATGATCGCTGTCGCACGTCACCCAATCGTCCACATTGGTGCGAAACCGGAGCACGGTGCCGCTGGCATTGCTTTCCTTCTGCATCTCGACGGCGAGGAACGGAACATCGTCCACGGTGATGCCGACCTTTTCGACCGGCGTGACGAGGAAGTATTTGCCATCCTCACGCTTCAGAATCGTCGAAAACAGCCGCACCAGCGCCGGCCGACCGATCGGGGTGCCCAGATAGTACCACGTCCCGTCCGAGGCGATTCGCATGTCGAGATCGCCGCAGAAGGCCGGATTCCACAGATGAACCGGCGGCAGGCCCTTGGCCGCTTTGGCACCGTCCCTGGCCGCACTGACCAAAGATCCTTGCGCAGAAACCGTATCCTGCCCTTGCTTCGCCATTGTTTGCCCTGACCTTAACCTGCCGTCGTGCTGGCACGAGGTATGCACGTCTTGAAACGTGCCATGACGGTTTCCAACTCGCCACAACGTGATGCAGTTCATGGCTGCATCTGGATAATGTGGGGATTGTTTAATTCAGCAAATACATGGTCTTCGCTTAAGCCTAGCATCATGGTCTTGCAATACTGAGACGATATCCGGCGGCGCGTCTCGCGTGCCGTGCATCCGAAGGAGCAATTGATGGCCGCCGACAGTGTCGAGAATCTCGAAGACGTGATCGTCCGTTCCGCGGAGCAGGTGGCCGGCCAGATGCGCGCTGCCAAGCAAGCGATCGCCACTGTCATCTTCGGCCAGGACCGCGTCGTCGAAAACACGCTGGTGACGATCCTGTCCGGCGGCCATGCGCTGCTGATCGGCGTGCCCGGCCTCGCCAAGACCAAGCTGGTGGAAACCCTCGGCACCACCCTCGGCCTCGACGCCAAGCGCATCCAGTTCACGCCCGATCTGATGCCCTCGGACATTCTGGGCGCCGAGGTGCTGGACGAGAGCGTCGCCGGCAAGCGCTCGTTCCGCTTCATCTCCGGCCCCGTATTCGCGCAGCTGCTGATGGCCGACGAAATCAACCGCGCCTCGCCGCGCACGCAATCCGCGCTGCTGCAGGCGATGCAGGAGCAGCACATCACCGTCGCCGGCGCACGCCATGACCTGCCGAAGCCGTTCCACGTGCTGGCGACGCAGAACCCGCTGGAGCAGGAAGGCACCTATCCGCTGCCGGAAGCGCAGCTCGACCGCTTCCTGATGGAAATCGACGTCGATTATCCCGATCGCGACGCCGAACGCCGCATTCTGTTCGAGACCACCGGCGCCCAGGAAACCATCGCCAAAGCCGCATTGAATGTGGAGACTCTGCTCACCGCGCAGCGCCTGGTACGCCGGCTGCCGGTCGGCGATAGCGTGGTCGAAGCCATTCTCACGCTGGTGCGCTCGGCCCGTCCCGGCCCCGATGCCGGCGACGCCTCGAAACTGATTGCATGGGGGCCCGGCCCGCGTGCCTCGCAATCGCTGATGCTGGCCGTGCGTGCGCGCGCGCTGCTCGATGGCCGCCTTGCGCCCTCGATCGACGACGTGCTCGATCTCGCCGAACCGATCCTGAAGCATCGTATGGCGCTGACCTTCTCGGCCCGCGCGGAAGGCCGCACGGTGTCCGACGTGATCGCTCAGCTCAAGTCGCGGATCGGTTGATGGCCGCAGCGCCGGATCACGTCACACAGGAAATCACCGCAGTCCGCCGCGCCGATGGCGAGAGCCGTTCGCTCGCCGCGTCATTGCCACGCCTGGTGCTGGAAGCGCGGCGCATTGCCGCCACCGTGATCCACGGCCTGCATGGCCGCCGCCGCGCCGGGCATGGCGAAAGCTTCTGGCAATATCGCCGCTTCGTCTCCGGCGAGCCGGCACAGAACGTCGACTGGCGGCGCTCGGCGCGTGACGACCATCTGTATGTCCGCGAACTCGAATGGGAAGCCGCGCATACGATCTGGCTGTGGCCGGACCGCTCATTGTCGATGGCCTTTGCGTCGAACAAAGCGCGCGACAGCAAGCTCGAACGCGCGCTGATCGTGACCTTCGCGCTGGCCGAACTGCTGGTCTCCGGCGGCGAGCGCGTCGGCGTGCCCGGGCTGATGAACCCGACGGCGAGCCGCAGCGTGGTCGACAAGATGGCGCAGGCGATGCTGCATGACTCGACCACCCGCGACAGCCTGCCGCCGAGCTTCGTGCCGTCGGCCCTGTCGGAGGTCGTCGTGCTCGGCGATTTCTGGTCGCCGATGCCGGAGATCAGGACCATGCTCGCGGGCCTGTCCTCGGCCGGCGCGCACGGCGCCCTGGTGCAGATCAACGATCCCGCGGAAGAAACCTTCCCCTATTCCGGCCGCGTCGAATTCGTCGAGCCGGAGAGCGGCAATGTGATCACGGCAGGTCGCGCGCAGACATGGGCGGACGACTATGTCGCCCGTGTCGCCCTGCATCGCGATGAAATCCGCAACGAGACCGCCAAGCTCGGCTGGCTGTTCTCGACGCACACGACCGACCGCTCCGCGGCCGAGTTGCTGCTGTTCCTCCATGCGGGCATGGCGGTGAATCGCGCGGCAGGTGGCAGTGTCGTCAAAGTGGGACGCTCGGCATGATCGGTGGCTTTCCACTCGCATTCGCCCAACCGCTGTTGCTGCTCGGCCTGCTCAGCCTGCCGGTGCTGTGGTGGCTGCTGCGCGTGACGCCGCCGCGCCCGCAGCGCATCGCGTTCCCGCCGACGCGGCTGTTGTTCGATATCACGCCGAAGGAAGAAACCCCGTCGCGCTCGCCGTGGTGGCTGACGCTGCTGCGCCTGCTCGCCGCCGCGCTGATCATCTTCGCCGCTGCCGGCCCGATCTGGAATCCGCAAACCGGCGGCACGGCCTCCACCGCGCCGCTGACGATCCTGCTCGATGACGGCTGGTCTGCCGCCGCGAGCTGGGATGCGCGCATGCGCGCCGCCGACGCCCTGATCGCCGAGGCCGACAGCAATCGCCGCGGCGTCGCTCTGGTGCCGCTGTCGGATCCGACCCGCGACATCACCATTTTGCCCGGCGGCACCGCGCGCGTGGCGTTGCGCCAGCTCGCGCCGAAGCCCTATGCGATCGATCGCGTGGAGGCATTGCCGGCGCTGCAGCGCTTCCTCAAAGCCACCGGCAACAGCGAGATCGTGTGGCTGTCCGACGGCGTCGATACCGGCCGCGGCGCCGACTTCACCCAGGGCCTCGCCAGCACCGTCGGCGACCGCACGCTGACCATCTATGACGGCGGCGCCGGGCCCAGTCATGCCCTTGTCGCCGCCGAGAACGCCGCAGCCAAGATGACCGTCAAGGTGTTGCGCGCCGCGACCGGCGGCGCCGATGCCGGCATCGTGCGTGGCCTCGATGCCAAGGGCTCGCCAATCGGCGAAGCCAAGTTTGTGTTCGCCGCGAACGATCGCGAGACCGACGCGTCGTTCGATCTGCCGGTCGAACTGCGCAACGATATCGCGCGGCTCGAAATTTCCGGCGAACGGTCGGCCGGCGCCGTGCAACTGCTCGACAAGCGCTGGCGCCGCCGCGCCATCGGAATCGTGTCAGGCGCCACCTCCGACACCGCGCAGCCGCTGCTCGCCTCGACCTTCTATCTCACCCGTGCACTGGCGCCGTTCGCCGATGTGCGGCAAGGCGATCGCGGCGCGCCGCAGCAGGCGATCACGCAGTTCCTGGATCAGAAACTGCCGATGATCGTGCTCGCCGATATCGGCACGCTGTCGCCGGAAATCCGCCAGCGCCTCAACGCCTGGATCGACAATGGCGGCGTGCTGGTGCGCTTCGCCGGCCCGCGCCTCGCGCAGGCCGATGACGATCTGGTGCCGGTGAAATTGCGCCGCGGCGATCGCAATCTCGGCGGCTCGCTGACCTGGGAAAAGCCGCAGCATCTCGCCGCTTTCGCGGCCGAAGGTCCATTTGCCGGCTTGCCGGTGCCGAAGGACATCACTGTGAACCGTCAGGTGCTCGCCGAGCCCGACGCCGCCCTCGCCTCCAAGAGCTGGGCGACGCTGGAAGACGGAACGCCGCTGGTGACCGGCGAGCGCCGCGGCAAGGGCCTGGTCTCGCTGTTTCATGTCAGCGCCGATATGCGCTGGTCGGACCTGCCTTTGTCTGGCACCTTCGTCGAGATGTTGCGCAGGGTCGTCGATATCTCCGGCTATACGTCCACACCCGGCGCCGGTGTCGCCGGCGAGACCGGCACTGAGACCGTTGCACCGCTGCGCACCCTCGACGGCTTCGGCGCGTTCGGCCCGCCGCCCTCCACCGCCAAGCCGCTGGCGGCCGACTATCGCGACCGCGGCACGGCAGAGCACCCGCCGGGCTTGTATGGTCCCGCCGATGGTCCGCTCGCCGTCAATGCACTCGCTGCCGCAGATCGGATCGCACCGCTGGACCTCTCCGCGCTCAAGGCCAATCGCGCCAGCTACACCAATGCCGAGCCACGCGATCTGCGCGGCATCCTGCTCTCCACCGCGTTGGCGCTGTTCCTGCTCGACGCGATCATCGTGGCACTGCTCGGCGGCGCCATCGCCTCGCTGTTCCGCCGCCGCGCGGTGTCCACCGTGCTTGCGATCGCACTGGCGCTCGGTGCCGTCACCGGCCTGCCGACGCAACTGCGCGCCGATCCGGCCAGCGACGACTTTGCGGTGAAGGCGGTATCGCAAACGCGTCTGGCTTACGTCGTCACCGGCAATGCCGATGTCGATGGCATCGTGAAGGCCGGCCTCACCGGGCTTACATTGTTTCTGGCGCAGCGGACGGCACTGGAGGCCGGCGAGCCGATCGGCATCG
Source organism: Hyphomicrobiales bacterium (assembly GCA_026400425.1). Taxonomy (GTDB): domain Bacteria; phylum Pseudomonadota; class Alphaproteobacteria; order Rhizobiales; family Xanthobacteraceae; genus Tardiphaga. The sequence continues at coordinate 6,421 of JAPLPC010000358.1, forward strand.
ATCCGACCAAGGATGAACTGTCGTTCTTTCCGCTGATCTACTGGCCGATCATCCCCGGCGCGCCGAAGCCGCCGCAGCAAGCCATCAACCGCATCGACGCCTATATGAAACAGGGCGGCACGGTGTTGTTCGACACCCGCGACGCCGTCGAAGCGCCGGCAGGTCCAAACGGCGAGTCGCAGACGCCGGGCATGCAGACGCTGCGCACGATCCTGTCGTCGCTCGATGTGCCCGAACTCGAGCCGGTGCCGCCGGCGCATGTGCTGACCAAGACGTTCTTCCTGCTCAGCGACTTTCCCGGCCGTTTCAATTCCGGCCCGACCTGGGTGGAATCGCTGCCGCGCGACGACAGCGACGACGCCGCATCGCGCCCGGCCCGCGGCGGCGACGGCGTGTCGCCGATCATCATCACCTCGAATGATTTCGCCGGAGCCTGGGCGATGCGCCCGGACGGCCAGCCGATGCTGCCGATGGTGCCCGGCGAACCGCGCCAGCGCGAATTCGCCTTCCGCGCCGGCGTCAATATTGTGATGTACACCCTGACTCGAACGGCTGGGGCAGTGATGGTGCGCCGAGCCGCCATTTTGTGTATCATCGCCGCATCGCCGAGGGAGGCAGGCCATGAATAAATATGAGTCGGCTGCACCATTTCCTTATCGCAAGAAGGCACTGTCCTTGAGCCTGAACTTCGAAGAAATCGAAGCGGTGCTCGGCCTCGCGCTGCCGGAACGTGCATATACCGACACAACATGGTGGAGCAACGACGCTGGCCATCCTCACGCGGCCGGTTGGCTTGAAGCCGGGTGGCGGGCATTGGCCGTAGATCTCGGTGCACGCCAGGTCACATTCGAACCGCGACACGACGCAAGCTTTGTACCGGGAAGCAATCGATTCGGATGCATGGCCGATACAATCACGCTCGTACCCGGTGTTGATTTGTCTGCGCCGAGCGGCGAGGTCTGGAATGCCGAGGCGGGGCGCCTCTTGAATGAATGACCTTGTTGCTCGACACATGTGCTTTGTTGTGGCTCGCAAAGGGCGCGCCGTCTCGGACGATGCGCAACAAGATATGCTTCAGGTCACGTGCCATACCGACCGCACTCGACATCGACATCTTGGCCAACTCCTGCTTGCTGCCGGGACAGCCGCCCAACGATCCTGCCGATCGCATCATCATCGCGACGGCGCGGGAGAGTGACATGACCATCGTAACTCGTGACCATCTGATCCTCGATTATGCGCGCGCGGGCCATGTCCGCGCGATGGCCTGCTGATGCAATACGGCATCGCATTCACGCCGCTCGTTCCGACCATCGTGCTGTGGATCGGGCTCGCGGCCATCGTGGTGATCGCAGCGCTGTTGTTGCTCGGCCGGGCGCGTGGTGCTGCGATGCGCGTCGCCGCCTTGGCGCTGATCCTGCTGGCGCTCGCCAACCCCTCCTTCACCAGCGAGCAACGCGAGCCGCTGTCCTCGGTCGCGGCGGTTGTCATCGACAAGAGCCCGAGCCAGTCGTTCGGCGAGCGCACCAGGGAAACCGAAGAGGCGCAGAAGCAGCTCGTCGATCGGCTCAAGCAGGTGAAGGGCCTCGAGGTCCGCACCGTCGAGGCCGGCCAGGCCGATGGCGAGACCGATGGCACCAAGCTGTTCGGTGCGCTGTCATCTGCCCTTTCGGACGTCCCAACCGACCGCGTCGCCGGCGCCTTCCTGATCACCGACGGCCGCGTTCATGACATTCCCGCCGGTCTTGACGCGCTCGGCTTCAAGGCGCCGCTGCACGCGCTGATCACCGGCCGCAAGGACGAGCGCGACCGCCGCATCGCCATCACCGCGGCGCCCCGTTTCGGCATCGTCGGTCAATCACAGAAGATCACCTTCCGGCTCGACGACCAGGGCGTCACCAACGCGCGCGCCCGCGTTACCATCCGGCGCGACGGCGACACCATCGGCGAACGCCAGATGATGTCCGGTGCGACCGCGACCGTCGATGTCGATATCAAACATGCCGGTCCCAACATCGTCGAGATCGAGGCCTCGCCGATCGACAATGAACTCACGCTGGTCAACAACCGCGCCGTGGTGGCCATCGACGGCGTGCGCGACAAACTGCGCGTGCTGCTGGTGTCCGGCGAGCCGCATTCCGGCGAACGCACCTGGCGCAACCTCTTGAAGTCCGACGCTTCGATCGATCTCGTGCACTTCACGATTCTGCGCCCGCCCGAGAAGCAGGACGGCACACCGATCAACGAATTGTCGCTGATCGCCTTCCCGACCCGCGAGCTGTTCCAGCAGAAGATTCACGAATTCCAGTTGATCATCTTCGATCGCTATGCCCGCCAGGGCGTGCTGCCGATCGCCTATTTCGACAATATCGCACGCTATGTCCGGAATGGCGGCGCAGTGCTGGTGTCGGCCGGGCCGGACTATGCGTCCAACACCTCGATCTGGCGCACGCCGCTCGACACGGTGCTGCCTGCCGAGCCCGTCGGCGTCAGCGAGAAGCCGTTCTATGCGCATCTGTCCGATGTCGGCAAACGTCATCCGGTGACGCGCGGCCTCGAAGGCGGCAATTCAGAGCCGCCGAAATGGAGCCGCTTCTTCCGCACCGTCGAAACCCGCAACACCACGACGCCGCCGGTGATGACCGGCGCCGACGGCAACCCGCTGTTGCTGCTGTCGCGCGCGGGTGAAGGCCGCGTCGCGCTGCTGCTGTCCGACCACATCTGGCTGTGGGCACGCGGCTATGAGGGCGGCGGCCCGCATCTCGATCTGCTGCGGCGGATGTCGCACTGGT
>JAPLPC010000602.1 GCA_026400425.1 Hyphomicrobiales bacterium
AGCGCGCCGTCGCCATCGCGCTGCGCAACCGCTGGCGCCGTCTGCAGCTTGATGACAAGTTGCGCGAGGAAGTGCTGCCGAAAAATATCCTGATGATCGGGCCGACCGGCGTCGGCAAGACCGAGATCGCACGGCGGCTGGCCAAGCTGGCCGGTGCGCCGTTCATCAAGGTCGAGGCCACCAAGTTCACCGAAGTCGGCTATGTCGGCCGCGACGTCGAGCAGATCATCCGCGACCTGCTGGAGGTCGGCATCGCACAGACCCGCGAGCGCAAGCGCAAGGACGTGCAGGCACGCGCGCAGCTAGCCGCCGAAGACCGCGTCGTCGATGCGCTGACCGGCGCCACCGCGAGTGCCGCGACCAAGGAATCGTTCCGCAAGAAATTGCGCAACGGCGAACTCAACGACAAGGAAATCGAGATCGAGGTGTCATCATCCAGCGGCGCGCCGTCGATGTTCGAGATCCCCGGCATGCCCGGCGCACAGATGGGCGCGATCTCGCTCGGTGATATCTTCGGCAAGATGGGCAAGGGCACCAAGACCCGCCGCCTCAAGGTGGCCGATGCGCATGAGCCGCTGGTCAGCGAGGAAGCCGACAAGCTGCTCGACAACGATCAGGTGGTGCAAGAAGCGATCTCGGTGGTCGAGAACAACGGCATCGTGTTTCTCGACGAGATCGACAAGATCTGCGTGCGCGACGGCCGCAGCGGCGGCGAGGTCTCGCGCGAAGGCGTGCAGCGCGATCTGCTGCCGCTGATCGAAGGCACCACGGTCTCCACCAAGCACGGTGCCGTCAAAACCGAGCACATCCTGTTCATCGCGTCGGGCGCATTCCATATCGCCAAGCCGAGCGACCTGCTGCCGGAATTGCAGGGCCGTCTGCCGATCCGCGTCGAGCTCGATGCTCTGACGCGCGACAACATGCGCAGGATCCTCACCGAGCCGGAAGCCTCGCTGATCAAGCAGTATGTGGCGCTGCTGCAGACCGAAGGCGTGACGCTCGAATTTTCCGACGACGCCATCGATGCGCTGGCCGATGTCGCGGTGGCCGTGAATTCGACCGTCGAGAATATCGGCGCGCGACGTCTGCAGACGGTGATGGAGCGGGTGCTGGACGAGATCTCGTTCACCGCACCGGACAAACACGGCGAAACCATCCGCATCGATGCCGACTATGTGCAGAAGCATGTGGGGGATCTGGCGAAGAACACGGATCTGAGCCGGTTTATTCTGTGATGACCAGCCGACGGCCTCTCGCTCCCTCGCCCCGCTCTTGCGGGGAGAGGGCGGGGTGAGGAGCTCTTACGATCCGCACATTCCACCGTCGAGGTGAGCGCATGCCATGCCCCTCACCCGCCGCGAAGAAGCGGCGACCTCTCCCCGCGCAAGATGCGGGGGGAGTTTAAGACCGCGCCCGGCGCACCCGCACATACAGCGCACCGGCGCCACCATGGCCGATATGCGCCTCTTCGAATCCCACCACCAGCGCGCGAAACTCGGGCAGGCCGAGCCAGATCGGCACCTGCCGGCGCAGGATGCCACGCTCCGATTCGGCTGTGCCGGTACGGCCCTTGCCGGTGATGATCAGCACGAAGGACAGGCCATCATAACTGGCGCGCTGCAGGAATGCTGCGAGCGAACGATGCGCGCGCTCCTGGGTCATGCCATGCAGATCGAGGCGGGCATCGATCTCCTTGCGGCCGCGCGACAGTTGCGACCGTTCGCGGCGACCGAGGGTCGTCAGCGGCGGCAGCGGTGGATCGGGGTGTTTCACGGCTTTGGCAGGTGGCGCGTCCACCAGCTTGCGGGACATCGGCGGCAGTGGGGCCGGTGCCGCCTCAGGGGTGCCCGCAATGGGCTTCGCCAAGCGCATACGCTTGCGCAGCGGCTTCACCTGCCTAGCCACGTTGTCCCACAGGTCGCGCTCCTCCGCGCTCAAAGGGCGAAAGCGTGGACGCGGGGGATCGATGATCTGCGGCGGACGCGACGATCGTTTCATTGCCAGAAAAAGCGAAAGGGCGACGACGACTGGGCCGGCGCGCGGCGGATGATGCGCCGCTTATACGTGGCACGTCGCGGCTTGGCTTCCGGTTTCGCTTCCGGGGCGGCATTGTTTGCCCGTCGAGGCGCTGCCTGCGGCCGCGCTTCTGGCATCGGAATCGCACCGGCCGCGGCCGGGATCGCGACCGCCGCAAGTTCGACGGGCTTCGGTGCCGGCAGCGGCACAGCGGTTGCGGCGGGCGCCACAGGTTTGGCTTCGGGGGATGGCTCGGTTTTCGCAGCCGCCGGCTTCTCGGGCACCACCGGCATCGCCCTGGGTAGCTCGGCCTTCAAAGCTTCGGGCTTTGATAGCTCAGGCTTTGAAACGTCAGGCTTTGAAACTTCAGGCTTGGCCGCCTCGACCTTCGGCGCCTCGGTCTTTGCTATGTCGGCCTTTGCTATGTCAGCCTTGGCAGACTCGACCTTGGCCGGCTCGACCTTGGCGGGTTCGCTGGCCGGCGTCTGCGGAAACAGTCTTGCGATTTTCCCCGATGGCCGCGCATCCGGCAGCGGCATGTTATGGCCACGTGCGGCGGGATCGAGGCTCTTCGGCACCAGCATGACGAATTTCGCGGGTTGTTTGATCCGTCCGGCGATCCGCCCCATCTCGGTGCCGGCACCGAAATAGAGATCGGCGCGCGCCGGGCCGACGATCGCCGAGCCGGTATCTTGCGCCACCATCAGCCGGCGGAACGGCGTCTTCGAGAGGTCGGTCTCGATCGGCAATTCGCCTTCGACGAAGAACGGCGTGCCATAGACATGCAGCGCCTTATCCACCGCGATGGAGCGGCCCGGCGTCAGCGGCACGCCTTGCGCGCCCACCGCCTCGTCCTTGTCGGACAGCTGCACCTCGCGGAAGAACACGAACGCCTTGTTCTGCCGGCGCACCTCGTTGGCGGCCTCCGGATTCTGGTCGAAATACTGCCGGATGCGCTGCATCGACATCTGTTCGCGCGGAATGATGCCGCGCTCGATCAGCACCCGGCCAACCGGCGTATAGCGATAGCCGTTGTGCGAATCATAATTGATGCGAACGGAGCTGCCGTCTTCCATGCGCACGCGCGCCGAACCCTGGATCTGCGAGAACAGCAGATCCGTCTGGCTCTTCAGCCATGCGATTTCGAGCCCGCGACCGGCAATGGCGCCGTCCTCGATCTGCGCCCGATCATAATACGGCACCAGCTTGCGACGGCCGATCTTGCGAAACACGTCGCCATTGTTGGGCAGGCTCGGCGAGGCCTGAGTGTAGCCGCGCACGAACAGGTTGGACGGCCGGCGATACACCGGCACCGTGTAAACATCGGTCTTTGTCTTGGAGCCGTCGACGATCGGCTCGTAATAGCCGGTGACGAATCCTTCGGCTTCGCCAAGCCGCGAGATTCGGATCGGTGTGAAATTCTGTTCGAAGAAAGCACGGGCTTTGGCGCCGTCGGTGATATCCGCCGACTTTGCAGCGATGCAGGGATCGCGCAATGAATTGCCGATCGTTTTCGATTCAGGCGATGGATTGCGCGGCGCCGAGATCGGCCTGCAACTGGCGCGAAACGCCGAGAATGCACCCTGTGGATCATCCTCGGTCCAGCCGGCGATGTCCGACCAGGCCACCGGCAGATATTGGCTACCGGGAAATTCGAACGGGAATTCGCGCACCGGATTGTAGCGCGGGACATACGCCTCGGAATGTCCGCGGCTGCGATATTTGTGATTCAGGCTACGCGCATCGGCGGCGCCGGCCAGCCAAGTGACGACGCACGCGGTGGCACACGCGGCGACGACAGCGCGCTGCCGCGCTTTACTGGCCAGCGCCGGTGCCAACCAGCTTCCAGTTCGGATCGCGCGAGGAGATGTCGCGGGCAAAGGTCCAGACGTCGGTGATGTCGGATACGCTCTCGGCATTGCCATCCACGACCTTGCCGGTCTTGTCGCGGGTCGCCGAGATCATCTGCGACACGAAGCGGATGGTGAGCTGCGCGGTACGGTCGCGCACCTCGGCGCCGACGATCTCCGCCTTGTCGATGGAGACGAAGCGGGTTTCGGTCTTGAGCTCGTTGACCTCGCGATCCTTGATCGCGGCGTCGAAACTATCGAACACCTCGGTCGACAGCAGATCCTTCAGCGCGCGGCGGTCGCCGTTTGCAAAAGCCAGCACGATCATTTCGTAGGCGCTCTTGGCGCCAGTCAGGAAGTGGCGCGCATCGAAAGACGGATCCTGCTCGACCACGGCATCGAGACCGCTGGCCAGCGGCGTGCCGGGCTCGGCGATGCCCTTCCAGCGCTCGGCCGGCGAGATTTCGGCGGCAGGGGCGGGGTGTGTCTGGTCGATCGGGCTGCCCGGAATGGTGGCCACATTGCCCTCCGGCGGCATCGCCTCACGGGCGGCTGCCCGGTCGAAGGGCGGGCGCTCCTCACCAGTGCGCTGTCCGAGCACGTTGCGCAGGCGCAGGAAAATGAAGACCGCCAGTGCCAGGAAGATGATGGTGTAAATGTCCACGTCTTGTCGCTTTCTGATCGGTGCCGGCGTCGGGCCGGGAAGAAGACTGCCGCGGAACACGATACATCATTGGCGGCATAATCTCATCTAGACATGAAACCTAGCCCAGCCAATGGCATGCGCCATAGGAGACCTGCGGCAAAGCGGCTCCCTGGGGTGTGATACCGCAGAACGGCACCACAAGTTCGCCGCATGGGCCCCTCCGACGAGTGGAAGCCACGGCATATCAGCCGGATAGGGCGAATCAGGCGGATGCCGGGTGTGCCAGGCTCGGTCATTGGCCGAGTGCTATCGGCGTTGCCATCCTTGTCGAAGCCCGGGGGGCTATGATAGCCACTCGCCGCACGGAGAAGGCGCCTGGCGCGGCTTTTCGCAGCGAATCGGCACAGCCGCCCGGCGGCGCTTCAGGAGATTTTCGACATGGCAAACGGCAACGGCAACGCTCCCGAGGCGGCTCCCCCCCAGCTCAACGTGCTGGCCCAATACACCAAGGATCTGTCGTTCGAGAACCCGAACGCGCCGGGCTCGCTGGCCCCGCAGGACAAGCAGCCGAACATCAACATCCAGATCAATGTCGGCGCCAACAATCTGTCCGACACTGAATATGAAGTGACGCTGTCGATCGAAGGCAAGGCCGACGCCGAGGGCTCGGTGCTGTTCTCGTTCGAACTTGCCTATGCCGGCGTGTTCCGCATCGTCAACGTGCCGCAGGAAAACCTGCACCCGCTGATCATGATCGAATGTCCGCGTCTGCTGTTCCCGTTCGCGCGCGAGATCGTCGCCACCGCGGTGCGCGACGGCGGCTTCCCGCCTTTGATGCTCGACCCCGTGGATTTCGTCGGCCTGTATCGCCAGAACCTCGAGCGTCAGCAGGCCGAAGCCGGCCAGGCGAACTGAGCCCGATCTGTAGGGTGGGCAAAGGCGTTCTTCGCCGTGCCCACCATCTACGTTCGATGCAAATCATGGTGGGCACGCTTCGCTTTGCCCACCCTACAATTCAGGACACCGCCGGCTCCGGCTCGCCCCAGAATTCCGACCAGATCTGCTTGTCGCCCAGCGTCCCGACGAAGGCGCGATGGGAGGCGCGGTCGTCGTCGGTCAGACGCGGCAGCAGTGCCACCTCGCGCTGGCGGCGCGGCGTGTCGCCATGGCCGCCGCGCACCATGATTGGCGCGTCTTCCGCCAGGATCAGCGACGACTGCCGCGCGCCGACCAGATCGATATAGACCTCGGCCAGCAATTCGGAATCGAGCAGCGCGCCGTGTTTGGTGCGGCGGGAATTATCGATCGAATAGCGGGCGCACAGATCGTCGAGCCGGTTTGACACGCCCGGATGCTTGCGCCGCGCCAGCAGCAGCGTGTCGACCAGACGATCACGCTGCAGCGGCGGACGCTTGATACGGTCCAGCTCCATATTGATGAAGCCGAGGTCGAACGAGCCGTTGTGAATCACCAGCGGCGAATCGCCGATGAACGCCAGAAAGTCGTTGGCGATCTCGTGAAACAGCGGCTTGGTGGAGAGAAACTCCGCCGACAGGCCGTGCACGTTGAACGCCTCGAGCGGCATGTCGCGTTCGGGGTTGCAATAAACGTGGAACGTCTGGCCGGTCGGCATCCGGTTGAAGATTTCCAGGCAGCCGATTTCCACCACCCGATCGCCGCGCAGCGGATCGAGGCCGGTGGTTTCGGTATCCATGACGATTTCACGCATCGGCTCTCAACTCGGTCTATCGGGGCAGAATCTCAGGCCCGTCTGCGCGGCATCTTAGCAGCCTCGGCGAGAATTTCAGCGATCTGAGCCCGCACCGGTTCGATCCCATGCGAAGTATCCACCACGAAGTCGGCCCGCTTGCGTTTTTCGGCATCGGGCAACTGCCGCGCTATGATCGCGTCGAGCTTTTCCGCGGTCATGCCGTCGCGCGCCAGGATGCGCTCGCGCTGGGTCTTGGCATCGGTCGAGACCACAACGATGGCATCGACGCGCTTGTCGCCGCCGGTCTCGAACAGCAACGGCACATCGACCACCGCCACCGGCGCACCGGAGGCCTCGGCGTCATCGAGAAATTTCTTGTGATGTCTGGCGAGCAGCGGATGCACGATACGCTCGAGCTTCTTCATCGCATCGGCATCGTGCACGACCAAAGGGGACAGTCTGGTGCGATCGACCTTGCCGTCGGCGGTGGTGCCGGGAAACGCCGCCTCGATCAGCGGAACCGCTTCGTTCTCATAGACCATATGCACGGTGGCATCGGCGTCATAGACGGGCACGCCGGCTTCCATAAACAGTTTCGCGGTGGTGGATTTCCCCATACCGATCGAGCCAGTCAACCCCAGGACACGCATTCCCATTCCCCGTATTGTTCGTCATTGCGAGGAGCTTTTGCGACGAAGCAATCCAGTCTTCGCCTTTGTCTTTCTGGATTGCTTCGCTCCGCTCGCAATGACGGTGATGTTTCCTCTAGATCCCGATCATGCGCTCGCCGCGTAAAAATTTCAGCAGCGGTAGCAGCGGCAGGCCGAGAATGGTGAAATGATCGCCCTCGATCAATTCGAACAGATGCACGCCCAGGCCTTCGAGCTGATAGGCACCGACGCTGGTCGTCACCTTGTCGCCGGCGGCATCGAGATAGGCGAAGATCGCAGTGTCGTCGAGCTGACGCATGGTCATGTGCGCAATCGCCACATGCGCAAACAAGGTCGCTCCGTCGCAAGCCACCGCGACGGCCGAATGCAGCTCGTGGGTCTTGCCCGACAAATCGCGCAATTGCTGCGCCGCCTGATCGCGGCCGGTGGGCTTGTTGAACAGCCGGTCGCCGACGGACAGCGTCTGATCGGCACCGACAACATAGCGGCCGGGATGCCGCAGCGACACGAATGCCGCCTTCTGTTCGGCCAGCAGCGCCGCGATGTCACCGGGAGCGGTGAGGTTCGAGCGCTGCTGAATGCCGCGCTCGTCGATATCGGCCCGCGCCGCGTCGAAAGCGATGCCGGCATTGGCCAACAACATGCGACGCGCCGCGCTTTGCGAGGCCAGGATCAGCGGCTCTTCGCCGCGCCAAATGGTCATTCGGACATCCGTTGTCGCTGGCGATCCGCCAGCAATTTCATGATCGCCGCAGCCGTCTCCTCGATGGAGCGGCGGGTGACTTCCAGCAGCGCCCAACCATATTTGGCGGAAAGCTTGCGGGCATAGGTCACCTCGTCGGTCACCAACTGCCGATCGATATAATCGTCATTGACGGTATCGCTACCCATGCTCAACAGCCGGTTCTGGCGGATCTGGATCAGCCGCTCCGGGGTCGCATGCAGGCTGACCACCAGCGGCTTCTTCAACGTTTCGAGTTGCTTCGGAATAGGGATACCGGGGACGAGCGGAACATTGGCCGTGCGGACGCCGCGATTGGCGAGATAAATGGATGTCGGCGTCTTCGAGGTGCGCGACACACCGACCAGCACCACATCGGCGTCTTCGAGCCCTTCGGTATGCTGCCCGTCGTCATGCATCATCGAGTAATTCAGCGCGTCGATCCGCTTGAAATAGTCGGCATTGAGAACGTGCTGCGCGCCGACGCGTCCGGATGTGGATGCACCGAGGTAATTCTGGAACAACTGCATCACCGGCCCGATGATCGACAGGCTCGGCGAGTTGATCTCATGGCACTTGGCCTCGAGTCGCTCGACCAGATCCGTCTCCAGCAGTGTGAACAGCACGATGCCCGGCGCTTCCTCGATTTCGGTCAGCACGCGGTCGAGCTGCTTCTGGCTGCGCACCAGGGGGTAGACATGCTCGACGGGCGCGACGTTGGAATACTGCGCGGCGACCGCACGGGCGACGGTGATCAGAGTCTCGCCGGTCGAATCGGACACCAGATGAAGGTGAAAAAAGCTGCCAGTGGTATGCACCATAACCCTGTGTGTTGTGTGGATCGCTGTGGAGGCTTTCCGCGAAATCGGCGGCGAGGGCGAGGCGTCCGGGATAACCCGGAATCTTCTTCACAGGCCTCTCAGCGGGGATACCGTTTGGCTCCGCTCGCAATGATAGTGGGGTTATGTGGATTTGTCTCTCCGGAATCCCGCCGCGACGAGCCGCAAGCCGTTGAACAGCCTCGCTTCGCGAACCGCAAGGGGACTCGTTGAAGATTCAAGATCCGATGTGCACAAGCATGGGATGAGATGGGGACGGCGTTGCGCCGCCGCTATTCACCGTCAAACAGACTCAAACCTTAAGAATCTAATAATAGATTGAGGAAAGGGGGTGGATCCGGATGGTGCACGGATAACCTCGCTGATCGCTCTTGCGGGCAACGACGATGCGGTTCAGATGTTCCCCTCGGGACCGCCTCCCACCCTGATAACGACCAAGGCTTAGCAATGTATGAATGGGCGAAAGCTCTGCATGTCATCGCCGTCATCTCCTGGATGGCGGGCATGCTCTATCTCCCGCGGCTGTTCGTCTATCACTGCGATGCCGAGATCGGCTCGCAGCAGTCCGAGACGTTCAAGATCATGGAACGCCGGCTGCTCAAGGCGATCATCAATCCGGCGATGGTCGCGACCTGGATCTTCGGCCTCTACCTCGTATGGTCCGGAGGCTGGTACACCTCCGGCTGGTTTCACGCCAAACTCCTGCTGGTTCTGGTGCTGTCCGGAATCCATGGATTTCTGGCCGCCCGGGTGCGCGATTTCGACCTCGACCGCAATACGCGCAGCCATAAATTCTATCGCATGATCAATGAGGTACCAGCTATCCTGATGATTTTGATCGTGATCCTGGTGGTCGTGAAGCCGTTTTAGGGGCGCTTTCGGGCGGAGACGGGCGGCGGGAGGCCTAGTCTTCCTCGCCACATGTGGGCGAGACCCACGAACCCATTTTTGCCGCAGGTATCAGCAATAATATTTCTTGAGCAGGGGTACTTCCGGTGATCTTGCGCGTTGGCCGGATGTCCCATATGTTGAGCTCCTCCCACCCGACGCAGGCGATGTGGTTCGATCCGGCTCTTTGATAGGTCGGCCGCCCCATCAGGCTTGAAGTCTCTTCAGCACCTTCACTGCTCAAGACTTCGTTGCCGGAGACCTGCGG
>JAPLPC010000400.1:0-9094 GCA_026400425.1 Hyphomicrobiales bacterium
CCCTCTCCCGCTCTTGCGGGGGAGGGCCGGGGTGGGGGTAGCCCCACGCGCCGGCGTTTGCGAAAGCGCCCACTCCTGTCCTCCGACCTAACGCCTCACGCGTAGTCGCTGTCGTCCGAGTCCATGTCCATGGAATCGAAGTCGCCGTCGTCCTGGTCTTGATCCTGGTCCTGGTCGTAGTCGGCCTGCGCCTGATCGAAATTGCCGGCACCTTGTTTGTTGGACGAACCGATATCGTTGACGCCGGCCTGATCCGCGAGGCTTCCGCCTGATGCGTTGGAATCGACGCCCCACGGGCTTTTGCCGCCGGCATTGGCGGCGTCGGTCAGGCCTTGCTGATGGTTGCCGCCCATCATGCCCTTGATGCTGTTGAGGAGCAACGAGCCGCCCACCACACCAGCCGCAGCTGCAGCCGCCGTCCCGAGGAACGAGCCGCCACCGCCGGCCTGCGGGGCAGGTTGGCCCATTTGAGGCTGGCCCATGGGAGGTTGCCCCATCGGGCCCTGACCATAACCGGTCTGCTGACCATAGCCGCCCTGTGGCTGCCCGATCACCTGGCCGGTATTCCAGGCAGCACGGCCGGGCTCGCTCGGCCGCACATTGGGTACCGATCCGCGCGGCGCGTTCGGCTCCTGCGGATGTGCGCCGCCGAACAGCGCATCGCGCATGGAATCGAGGAAGCCACCCTGCTGCGCCTGCGCCGGCGCGTCGCCTTGCTCCAGCTGCTGAATCCGGTCGTGGGCACGCTTCAGTGCCTCGTCCTGCAACAGCACGGTCTGAACCAGCGCATACAGCGCATTCGGTGCCCGGCGCTGGCCCTGGGTGATGGCATCGAGCGCATCCGGGTCGCGCGGGCCGCCTTCGACCTTGCTGAGCCTGTCGAACAGGTCGTCCACCAATTGGCGTTCTTGCGGTGTCATGGCATCCTCACTGTCTAGGCGCACCCTTGAAGTGCACGGAGCATGTAGTGACGCTTTGTGTCGGCAATAGTGCCCGGTGGATTAAATTTGGTTATGCGACAAAGTGACGGACTGTAGGGTGGGCAAAGCGTCGCGTGCCCACCACACGTGCCGAGAGCGAATTGGTGGGCACGCTGCGCTATGCGCCACCCTACGGGGTACGGCTGAGCGTCACATTCTGCTCGTCCAGCAACTGCACAAACGCATCGCTCGCCAGGTACGCATATTCGCGCTCGCGCTGGTCGGTGAACGGGTCGAGATCGAGCAACACGTCATCGACGTAACCGGGATGGCACATCACCAGCCCGCCGTCGGGCAGGCCGTCGATAAACCGCGCCATCAGCGCTCCGAATTCCGGGGCCTTCGCAAAGTCATAGGCACCCGCAAAGCCGGGATTGCAAATCATGCCGAGCTTGGCTGCACGTTTTCGAAACGTCGCGCTCAGCGTATCCAGCAACAGCGCCTTCGGTGCATCGAGCCGTTTCGACAACGGATGGATACGTCCGGACTGCCGCACCCAGGCCTCGGGTGCAGCGCGCTTTACCGCACGCAGAAACGGATCGCGCACCTGCGGAAAGGTTTGCACATGCTGGTGGCCGTCCACATAAGCGGGGGGCATGCCGAACAGCGTGATGAAGGCGGCGATCTGCGCCGACACTTCGCCCTCGATCATTTCGGCATCGAGCCTGCGCAGCGCGCCCGCGCGCAGCATCTTGCCGAGCGGCAGAAACAGGCCGTCGAGCAGCGGCCGATAATGCATGGTCAGCGGATGGAACGGTGCCGTCAGCGTGACGTGCAGACCGATCGCGCAGTCGCGATTCATCGCCACCGCGCCTTGCAGCGACGTCACGTCGTCGCGGGTGACCGCGGAGCCGACCACCATCACCGAGGTGGCGTTCAGCCGTTGGCGGGCGATCAATTCGCGGATGCCGCGATTGACCCCGGGGCTGATGCCGTAATCGTCGGCGCACACTGTGATCCTGCGCGGCGGGGTATCGCTCATGCGACAGTGGTCCGGTCGGAAGCCGGCGCCGGCACCACACCGGGCGCTGGCGCGTCTGCGGACGCGGTGGCCGCGTGCTTCACGCTGTGTTCGGCAACGAAATACACCGGGCGCCCTTTCAATTCGGACAGGATCTTGCCGATATATTCGCCGAGCACGCCGATCATGATGAGCTGCACGCCGCCGATGGTCATTACGCCGACGATGAGCGAGGGATAGCCGGGCACCGATTTGCCGCTGACCAGAGTCTCCCACAGGATCATGATGCCGAACAGAAAAGCAGCGCCGGCGAAGATCAGGCCGAACAGGCTGGCGAGGCGCAGCGGCGCCACCGAGAACGAGGTGAGGCCTTCGATCGACAGACCGATCAGCGCCTTCGGGTTGAACGACGACACGCCATGGGCCCGCGCCTGCGGTTCGTAATCGACACGCAACTGGCGGAACCCGATCCAGGTGGCGAGGCCCTTGAAGAACCGATTGCGCTCCGGCAGCTGTCGCAACGCCGCCGCTGCGCGCGGCGACAGCAGACGGAAATCGCCGGCGTCTTCCGGGATTTTGGTGCGCGCGCCCCAGTTGATTAGTGAATAGAAGCCACGGACCGCCTGACGGTGCAGGAACGACTCGTTGTCGCGATGCGCCTTGGCGGTGAACACCACGTCATAACCATCGACGATCCAGTGACGCACCAGGCGCTCGACGAATTCCGGCGGATGCTGGCCGTCGCCGTCCATGAACAGCACCGCGCCTTTGGTGACGTGATCGAGGCCGGCCATCAGCGCGGCCTCCTTGCCGAAATTGCGCGACAGCGAAATCACCTGCACGTCGATAGCGTCGGCGGGCAATGTCTGGGCGATGGTCAGTGTGTTGTCGCGGCTGCCGTCATCGACATAGACAACCTCGCAGGCGAGGCCATACTGCGCCTTCAGCGTGCGGGCGAGTGCGACCAGCTTGTCATGAAGCGCCGCAAGGCCGGGCGCTTCGTTGTAGCAGGGCACGACGAGCGACAGGCCTTTGGCGGCCGCAGTCTTTGAGTCCGTGGTGAGGTTAGAGACGTCGCTGCCCAGCATCATCAATTCGGAATCCCAATCAAACCCGTTGTGCACGATACGCATATGGTCGTCGGCATGCCGTCTTGGCAATGGCGAGGCACCGGCAGTCGTTCTCCCTCCCCCGCAAGCGGGAGAGGGGACACTTCTGCCGGAGGCCTACCGCAAAAACGCCTCAAGCTTTGCGAACAGCGGATTCCCGCGGTCCAGCACATAGTCCAGCGAGGCTACCGAGACCGTCTCCGCGCCGCGCTCGCGTAAAAAACTCCCCAGCGCGTAGATCTGCGCCGGCGGGCAGTGCAGTGTCACCATGCCCGACGAGGTCGGTCCACCGAAGGGCGACACCACGCCGAAGCGGTTATGGGCCTCGGTGAGCATCGCCTGATCGCAGCCGGCGAAACGCGTGCGCACTTCCTTGTATTTGCCGGCGCGGGCGCGGGCGGCGATGTGATCGAGAATGACGCGCGCGGTTTCGCGGGCGTCGGGCGACCAGTCGGCATCGCGCGAGGCGACGAGATTGGCCTGGCTGCGCAGCATCACGCCGTCATCGAGCACCTTGAGGCCATTGGCCGCAAGGGTCGCACCTGTCGTGGTGATGTCGACGATCAGCTCGGCGGTGCCGGTGGCCGGCGCGCCTTCGGTGGCGCCGGCGCTTTCGACGATGCGATAGTCCATCACGCCATGCGCGGCGAAATAGGCGCGGGTGAGATTGATGTATTTCGTCGCGACGCGCATGCGACGATTGTGCTGGTCGCGAAATCCCGTCGCGACATCGTCGAGATCAGCCATGGTGCGAACGTCGATCCAGGCCTGCGGCACGGCGACCACCACATCGGCGCGGCCGAAGCCGAGGCCCTCGATCAGCGCCACGCGCTTGTCGGTGTCGACGATGTTTTCACGCAGCAGATCTTCGCCGGTAATGCCGAGATGCACCGATCCGCGGGCGAGATTGGCAGCGATCTCGCTGGCTGACAGATAAGCGATCTCGACATTGTCGAGCCCCGCGATGCTGCCGCGATAATCGCGCACACCGCCGGCCTTGGTCAGCGTCAGGCCGGCGCGGCTGAAGAAGGCTTCGGCATTTTCCTGCAGGCGCCCCTTGGATGGCACGGCGACGACGAAAGGTGTGCTCATGACGCGTCTCCCGCGCGGCTGGAGAACGCATCAATCCAGATCGAGAAGCCGACGGCGGGAATGGCCGTGGGTGAGCCCAGCTGCGACAGCAGACCGTCATAGCGACCGCCGGCCACCAGCGGCGGTTCGACGCCATTGCCAGTGCCGTGCAGTTCAAATTCGAAGCCGGTGTAGTAATCCAGCCCACGACCGAAGGCGGTGGCAAATTTGATCGTCGACGTGTCGATGCCACGTGCGGCCATGAAGCCGATGCGCTGTTCGAATTCGTCGATCGCCGATGTGAGATCGAGCTTCGCCTCCGATGCGAGCTTGCGCAGTTCGGCGACGGCATCATCGGGCGTGCCCGAAATGGCCAGGAAGCGCTTGATCAAAGCCAGCGCATGCTTCGGCAGCGCGCCGCCTTTGAGAGTCGATTGCTCGAGGAAACGATCCGCGATTTCGGCCACCGATCGGCCGCCGAGATTGGTCGCACCGGCGATCGACATCAGGTCGGTGACCAGCGCCAGCGCCGCCTTGCGATCGGAGCCGGCGAGCGCGGCGAGCACGCCTTCATATTCGTTGCGCACCAGCGACTCGGCCAAAGTGAGCCGATCGAGGTCTTCGGCGAGGTTCGCCTGGCGGTTGAAATCTTCCACCAGGCGACGTTTCCAGACGGGATACAGATCCAGCGCCTCGACTAGAGCGGCGAATAGCGCCGCATCGCCGGTCTTGATGTCGACACTGGATTCCCCCAACGCGGCCGCCGCATTCAGTGCCAAAACGAGCATTTCGGCGTCGGCCGCGGCACGATCCTGGCGGCCGAAGGATTCGATCCCGGCCTGCTGAAATTCGCTAGCCTTGCCATGCCGATAGCGGAAAACCGGGCCGAGATAACAGAACCCGGCCGGCTGTCCGGCCGCTGGTGAGGCGAGATAATCGCGCGCCACCGGAATCGTCAGCTCCGGCCGCAGGCGCACAGTTCCTCGCCCGACAGATCGGTCGTTAGATACAGGCTTTTGCGGATATCTTCGCCGGACAGGTCCAGAAACGGCTCGGCCGGCTGCAAAATCGCCGGCGACGCATGGACATAGCCCGCCTCGGCAAACGAGTGCAGCAGGGTCTCTGTCCAGGCGGCGGGTTTGGTCATCTCGAAGTCCAGCGATTCCAATGAAGTGAGGTCGCGCAGCCCTTAGCATGGCAGATGGGGCGTTTCGACCATCTTCGGGCAAGTGGCTTAATGGTTCCCGTGTGCCCAATCGCCCAGCACCGCCTGAATCACCGCCAGTGCCGCCACCGCCGCCGTATCGGCCCGCATAATGCTCGGTCCCAACGCCAGCCGCAGGATGGTCGGTTGTTTGAGCAGAACTGCCCGTTCTTCCTCGGCAAATCCACCTTCCGGTCCGATCAGGACGTCGATCCCGGCTGTCGCTGCCTCGCGCGCTCCGGTCAAAGCGGCAATGGGATCAGCAACTTCCGCGGCTTCATCGCAAAAAACCAGCAGCCGCTGGCTGTCGCGCTGATCGAGAAACTTCTGCAAATTCAATGGCTCAGCTACTTCGGCAATGCTGAGGATGCCGCATTGCTCGGCCGCTTCCACCACATTGGCCCGCATCCGCTCGGTATTCACCCGGCTCGTTTGCGTATGCCGGGTCACCACCGGCTGCAGTCTGGCCGAACCCATCTCGATGGCCTTCTGCACCATGTAATCCAGCCGCGCATGTTTTAGCGGCGCGAAGGCGTAGGTGATGTCGGGCAGGGCGTCCTGCGGACGCATCTGCCTGAGAACCAAAAGCTTGTCGGCGCGCTTGCCGGCCGCCACCGCCGCCTGCCATTCGCCGTCGCGGCCATTGAACACCAGCACCGGATCGCCGCCGTTCAGGCGCAGGACATTGCCGAGATAATTGCTCTGGCTGCGGTCGAGGGCGATCGCGGCATCGGTGGCCAGATCCGCATCGACATAGAGGCGGGGGCTGCGGAAATCGGCTTGCGGCATGTTTCAGGTCCCGTTCAGAAGCCGAGCTTTATCGGCAGATGCGACGAAAAACCATGCGGGATCGCGACCAATTGCCCCCGCACGCCGCGCTGCTGCCAAAATCAAAGCTTTATTGGTGGGTTGTTAAGGCAAGGCAGGAATCGTAGAAGTGCCTGAATTCAGGACAGCTTCTGCCCCGCGGTGACGGGACAATATGCTTGCCGGAGGAAATCTGTGATCAGCCATCGTTTCATTGCACCACTCATCGTGGCCGCGTTCGCCGTGCAAGTTGCCGCTGCCTCTGCGCAGGGCGCATTCCCCGCGCCGCTGCCGGGCCAGAGTGCGGCACCCGCGACTTCGCCGTTTCCGCCGGTCAATGGTGCACCCGCGGCTGCATCGCCGTTTCCGCCTGTCAATGGCGCGCCGGCTGCTGCGGCACCGAGCGCATTTCCATCGGGCGGCGCCGCGCCGCTGGGTGGCGGCGGCTTTGGTGCGCCGCCGCCGCAGCAAGCTGGTCCGCCCGGCGGCGATGATTGCATGAAGGGGTTCTTGCCGCTGCGTCAGGAAGCGGAGAAGCGCGGGGCCGCGATCAAGGCCGCCAGTGAGCGCAAGGCGCCGCCGGATGAAGCCTGCAAGCTGATCTCCGCGTTCTCGCAGAGCGAGGTCAAGATGCTCAGCTACATCAAGGCCAACGCGACCAAATGCGGAATCCCGCCCAATGTCGGTGCGCAGATGCAGGCCGGCCACAAGAATACCGAAGGCATGCGGCAAAAAGTTTGCGCCGTTGCGCGTAACGGCGGTGGTGGCGGCCCCGGCCCGGCCGCGGCGCCGCGCCTCAGTGATGTGCTCGGCTCCTCGGCCTCGCTGCCCGACGCATCCGCTGCGCGCAAGAGCGGCGGCACCACCTTCGATACGCTGAACGGCAACGTTCTCACCCGATGAGCGACGCGGCCGCCCGCGTTGCCGATGCGACCGCCAATAACTGGGTCGATCGCGTCGCGCCGCTGTGGGCGCGCCCCTATCTGAGACTGTCGCGGTTCGATCGCCCGATCGGCTCGTGGCTGCTGTTGATGCCGTGCTGGTGGTCGGCGGCGCTGGCCTCCGGTGCAGCACAGGATCTGCATCAGATGCCGACCATAATCGCGCTGTTCTTCATCGGCGCTTTCGTCATGCGCGGCGCCGGCTGCACCTGGAATGACATCACCGACCGCGATCTCGATGCGAAGGTCGAGCGCACCCGCTCGCGACCGATCCCTGCAGGACAGGTGACAGCGAAGAAGGCATTGGCTTGGCTCGTTCTGCAGGCGCTGATCGGCCTCGTCGTGCTGCTGCAGTTCAACAGCTTTGCGATCGCAACGGGCATCGCCTCTCTCATCATCGTCGCCGCCTATCCCTTCATGAAGCGCATCACCTATTGGCCGCAGAGCGTGCTCGGCCTTGCCTTCTCGTGGGGCGCGCTGATGGGCTTCGCGGTCGTATTCGGCCGCATCGATCACGATCTACGCGCATCAGGATACGGAAGACGACGCGCTGATCGGCATCAAGTCGACGGCGCTGCTGTTCGGCGCGCGCACGCAAACGGCACTGGTCGTTTTCTATGGCCTCGCCGTCGCGCTGATCAGTGTCGCGTTGCGTTTGGCAGGTGCCGGCTGGCCGGCCTGGATCGGCCTCGTCGTTTTTGCAGGCCATCTCGCCTGGCAGATCACACGGATCGACATCTCCGACTCCGCGCTGTGCCTGCGGCTGTTCAAGTCCAATCGCGACGCGGGACTGTTGCTGTTTGCGGGCCTGTTACTCGACGCATTCCTGCGCGCGGGATAAACTGCAACTCTGCTGCACTGCCCACAACGATCCGGGCATAGCTCATCACACAAATCGACACACGATCGATCCGCTCTTCTACGTTACGATGCAACGAGCGTAGTCAACGAGCGGAGACTTGGATGAGCGATGCGGGGGAGGGGCCTGGTGATCAGGCTGGCTGGCGGCAGGATGTGTTCGACATTCTCAAGGCGGCAGACGTCAAACACATCGTCTATGTGCCCGATGCCGGCCACGCGACGGCCATTCGCTTTGCCAACGAGGACAACGCGATCAACTCGGTCGTGCTCACCACGGAAGAAGAGGGGATCGGCTATCTCGCCGGCGCCTGGCTCGGCGGCGAGCGCGGCGCGTTGCTGATGCAATCAAGCGGCGTTGGCAACTGCATCAACACACTCGCCTTGCAAACCTGCACGCGCTTCCCGCTGCTGATGGTCGTCACCATGCGCGGCGACTGGGCCGAGTTCAACGGATGGCAAAACCCGATGGGGCAGGCGACCGAGCGTGCGCTCAATCTGATGGGCGTGCTGACATGGCGCGCGGATGAGCCCGATGACGTTGCACCACTGTTGCGAGGCGCGGCTGCGATGGCCTTCAACGGCGACACGGCTTGCGCCTTGCTGCTCGGACAGCGGCTGATCGGAGAGAAGCAATGGGTGAAGTGAAAGCAGGCGGCGCGCTCGATCGCCGCAAGGTCGTGAAGACGCTGTTGGCGGGCCGCCAGAACTTGCTCGTCGTCACAGGACTGGGCTCACCGTCCTATGACGTGATGGCGGCCGGTGATCATGACAATAACTATTACCTCTGGGCGGCGATGGGCAGCGCGGCGATGGTCGGTCTCGGTCTTGCGACCGCGAAGCCGGATCATTCGGTGCTTGTTGTCACCGGCGACGGCGAAATGCTGATGGGCATGGGCGCGCTGGCGACCATCGCGACGCGTCGGCCTGCTAATCTCACCATCGCCGTGCTCGACAACGGACACTTCGGCGAAACCGGCATGCAAGTGAGCCATGCCGGCATGGGCGTCAGCCTGGACAAGGTGGCGCAGGCTTGCGGCTTCGGCTGGACCGCAGAGATTCGCGATATGGCTGGCGTTGCGGATTTACGCGGGCGTTTGACCGCGCGCGACGGCGTGCGGATGGCCACCATCAAAGTGACGGCGGAGAACCCGCCACGGGTG
>JAPLPC010000400.1:9176-17955 GCA_026400425.1 Hyphomicrobiales bacterium
AAAGCTGCTGGCGGACATCGGATCAACCGGTGCCGACTTTCAAAAACATCAGGGAGGGAAACAATGACGACAGGAATCACGCGTCGACATTTTGGCACGGCTGCCATTGGCGCAGCCGCAGTGCTGTCATCGCGGCGGCGCGCCTGGGCGCAGGAGGATCTTCCGAAAGGGCCGATCACGCTGATCGTCCCGTTCGCCGCCGGCGGTGCGACCGATGTGGTGAGCCGGCACGTCGCCAAAAAAGTTTCGGAGCAGATCAACCAGACCATCGTCATCGAGAACGTGACCGGTGCCGGCGGCGTTGTCGGCGCCACGCGTGCGGCGCGCGCCAAGCCGGATGGCCAGACGCTGCTGATGGGGACGATCTCCACCCACACGATCAATCCGCTGATGGCCAAGCAGCCGCCTTACGATCCGGTGGCTGATTTCACCTCGATTTCGATGATCGTGACGGTGCCGAATGTCTTGCTCGTGCCGGCGACGTCCAAGGCGACCAATGTCAAAGAGCTGATCGCGATGCTGAAGGCCGAGCCCGGCAAATACAGTTACGGCTCATCGGGCGTCGGCACACCGCCGAATCTCTCGGGCGAGTTGTTGAAATCCATGGCCGGGGTGAAGATGGAGCATGTGCCGTATCGCGGCGGCGCGCCCGCGATGAACGATCTGATCGGCGGCCAGATCCCGATCCTGTTCGACGTGCTCAGCGGTGCCGCGCCTTTCATCAAGGCGGGCACGGCAAGAGCACTCGCGGTGACCACCAAAAAGCGTGCAGCATCGTTCCCGGATATTCCGACGGTCGCGGAGTCCGGCCTCCCCGATTATGAGACCTATACATGGAACGCGATCTTCGGACCGCCGGGCATGCCTGCGGCGATGGCGGAGCGGCTGAGTGCCGAGTTCCGCAAGGCGACGCTCGATCCCGACGTGAAGCAACGCTTGATCGAACTCAGCGGTGAGCCGGTGGGATCGACACCGGATCAACTTGCGGCTCAACTCAAGGCCGAGATCGCGAAATGGAGGCCGGTGATCCAGGCCGCCGGCCTCAAGGCCGAATAGACTGAAGGGATGACCGTGCTGCTTCTTGACTCTGAACACGCAGCGTTCCTGCGCGCATTGGCTGGCATCATCGGCGACAAATATGTGCGCACCGGCGCCGATGCCGAACCTTACGAACAGGACTGGCGCGCGCGTTATCGCGGCGTTGCGGTCGCGGTCGCGCTGCCAGGAGCCACGGAGGAGGTTGCAGCCGTCGTTCGTCTCTGTGGCGAATATCGTATCGCCATCGTGCCGCAGGCGGGCAATACCGGCCTCACCGGCGGTGCGATCGTGCCGGATGGTGTGGCGGGACTGATCGTCAATGTCTCGCGGCTCAACACGGTGCATCGGGTCGATCTGCTCAACAATGCGATGACGGTGGGAGCGGGCTGCATCCTCGCCGACATGCGCGCGCTCGCCGATCGACATGACCGCCAGTTTCCGGTGCTGCTCGGCAGCGTCGGCAGTTGCGAGATCGGCGGCCTGCTCTCGACCAATGCCGGCGGCACCGGCGTGTTGCGCTATGGCAATATGCGCGAGCAGGTGCTGGGGCTGGAAGTGGTGTTGCCCGATGGCCGGATCTGGAACGGGCTGAAGGCGCTGCGCAAGGACAATACCGGCTACGATCTCAAGCAACTGTTCATCGGCGCCGAAGGCACGCTCGGCATCGTCACGGCTGCCGTTCTGAAGCTTTATCCGAAACTCTCGGTATCGGCGACGGCGATGGTGGCGCTGGAGGGTGTCGATCAGGCCATCGCTCTGCTGCGCGAACTGCAACGCGTGACGGGGGCGCGGGTCGAGCAGTTCGAACTGATGTCACGCGGTCAGCTGCAGATCGTGTTACGCCACGGCATGACCGGCGGCAGCCCGATGGCGGACGATGCGCCATGGTATGTGCTGCTCGAACTGGCGGACAGTTCGCCCGACTGGGACGTGACCGACGCCATCGAGACTGCGCTCGGGGCTGCGATGGAGAATGGCGTCATCATCGATGCCGTCATCGCCAGCGATCAGGCCAAGGCCGAGCGGATCTGGAACCTGCGGCACACGATCTCGGAATCCAACAAGCGCGAAGGCTTTACGGTGTCGAACGACACCTCGGTGCCGATCTCGGCGCTACCGGAGTTTCTGGATCGCGTCACCCAGCGGCTACAGCGATTGCCGAAGGCACAGGTCGCGCATTGCGGCCATGTCGGCGACGGCAACGTGCATGTGATCGTGATCTTCCCCTATGACATCGGCGATGCGTCGGTGCGCGAAGCGGCGGCGCATGAGGCCAATACGATCGTGCATCAGGAAAGCGTCGCCTGCGGCGGCAGCATCAGCGCCGAGCATGGTATCGGCCGCATGCATATCGATCGCCTGCCGCTCTATGTATCGGAGGTCGAGATGGACCTGATGCGGCGGATAAAACTGGCGATCGATCCGCAGCGGATCATGAATCCGGACAAGGTGTTGCGGTTGGGGTGATGGATGTGGATTTTGTAGGGTGGGCAAAGCGCAGCGTGCCCACCACAACAACCTTGGCACTTGATGGTGGGCACGGCGCAAGGGCGCCTTTGCCCACCCTACGATGTCAATCGCGCGCGATGATCTCGCGTTCACCTTTGTAGTTGCCCGCATCGTTCAGCAATGCACCGACGCGGCGGCGCATGAGAAAGCGGGGGCGGCGATCGCGAATGGCGTTGCGACGGCGGCGACGCTGCGCCGGCTCGACCGCTTTTTCTTCCGGCAGTTGCGGAAGCGCAAAGATCTCGCTCCACATTGGCCATGCCATCTCGATCTCCGCGGTGTCTGAGCTGACGAGCAGCGGGACCGACAGGCTGGGATCGCGATGCTTGAGGACCAGCATCTTGCCGTCATCGAGCCCGCGCAGCGCGACGCCCATGAAATCGCTGACGCGCACATTGATCGACATGCGCATGCCGCTGACGGCACGATGCAGAACGACACGCTCGCGATGCAATTCGACACGCCGGACGCGGCCGTCGGCGCGGGTGTCATGCGCTTCGAAGCGAAGCGGCAGTGAATGGGGATCGAGCCGCACGGTGCTGCCCGATCCCATGGTGGTTGAGGCCGTAGCCTCGATTGCTGTTTGATGCCCCACGGCTTTTTATCTCCCCGCCGAAATTATGCTTCCGGTCGATGGGAGGACCTTGCCAGAACGTGCGGCTTATCTGCTTAAAAAGGCTGGTTAAGAGAATCCGACCCCGCGCGCATGCTTGACGAAAGCCAAATCGGCATGCTTGACGAGTTCTTTCGACGGGGTCGAAAATTCGATCCATCCGCTGCGGCAAATGCTTGAAATCCCTGCGAAATGGGCACATCTGTAGAGCTTCGCCGCAGTTCCTACGACGGCCTCAAATCCAGGGATTTTGTTTGTGATCTCTTCACCAAACGCGACGTCCGTCCGATCCGACAATTCCGACCTGCTCGATCAAACCGCATTGTCCAATCTGGCGCAGCGCCTCGTCGAGGCCGCCAAGCGCGCGGGCGCGGATGCGGCGGATGCGGTTGCCGTGCGCGGGGTCTCGCATGGTGTCGAGGTGCGCGACGGCAAGGTGGAAGCCTCGGAGCGCTCCGAAGGTGACGATGTCGGCCTGCGCGTGTTCGTCGGCCGGCGGCAGGCGGTGATCTCCACCAAGGACATGTCTGGCGACAATGCCGCGCAACTGGCGGAGCGCGCTGTCGCGATGGCGCGCGTGGCGCCCGACGACAAATATGTCGGCCTCGCCGATCCGGATCTGCTGGCGACACATTTTCCCGATCTCGATGTGCTCGATCCCGTCGTGCCGTCGGTGAACGAACTTGAACGCCGCGCCATCGAAGCGGAAGCCGCCGCGTTGGCTGTGAAGGGCGTCACCAAATCCGGCGGTGCGTCGGCCTCGACGGGCATCGGGGGCATGGTGCTGGTGACATCGACGGGGTTTCATGGCGCCTATCTGCGATCGAGCCATGGCGTCTCGATGACGGCCATCGTCGGCGACGGCACCAAGATGGAGCGCGATTACGATTATTCCTCCGCATTGCATGCCTCGGATCTCGCGTCGCCAGCCGCGGTCGGCAAGCTCGCCGGCGAACGCACGGTGGCGCGCGCCAATCCGCGCAAGGTCGCGACCTGCAAGGTGCCGGTGGTATATGATCCCCGCGTCTCCAGTTCGCTGGTCGGCCACGTCATCGGCGCCGCGAATGGGGCGGCGGTGGCCCGCAAGACCACGTTCCTCAAGGACAGCCTCGGCAAGCAGCTGTTCAACAGCAAGATCCGCATCATCGACGATCCCTTGCGCGTGCGCGGCCTGCGCTCGCAGAGTTTTGACGCCGAGGGCGTCGCGACGGTGAAGCGTGCACTGATCGACGATGGCGTGCTGACAACGTGGCTGCTGGACTGCGCCACCGCCCGCGAGCTCGGGCTGCAGACCACCGGTCATGCCCATCGCGGCGTGTCGTCGTCGCCATCGCCGGGTGCTTACAACCTGCATATGGAAGCGGGTGATGTGTCGCCCGAGGATCTGATCGCCGACATCAAGGAGGGCTTCTACGTCACCGACCTGATCGGCTCCGGCGTCAATGGCGTCACCGGCGATTACAGCCGCGGTGCCGGCGGATTCTGGATCGAAAACGGCAAGCTGACTTACGCGGTGAGCGAGATCACCATTGCCGGTCATCTGTTCGAGATGTTCAAGTCGCTGACGCCGGCCAACGATCTCACGTTCAAGCATGGCGTCAACGCGCCGACCGTGCGCGTCGAGGGACTGACGATTGCCGGGCGGTGAACCATCGATGCAGCTGATGCGCGACTTCGCGCTGATGGAGCAGACCGTCCGCGAGGCCGGCGTGCTCGGCCTTGCGATGTTTCGCACCGAGTTGCGCAAATGGACCAAGGGCGAATCTTCGCCGGTGTCGGAAGCCGACATCGCGGTCAACGACCTGATCCAGTCGCGGCTTCAGGCCGTCACGCCGGATTACGGCTGGCTGTCGGAAGAAAGCGCCGACGACGAATCGCGGCTCGGGCGTGGTGCGTATGTGTCGCGCTGGTGCAGGATCACCGCCCGGTGATGTCCGCGGTCTATGCGCCGTCCACAGATGAATTTTTCGTCAGCCTGCGTGGCCAGGGTGCCACCTGCAATGGCCGGCCGGTGCAGGCCACGGCCGGCACCGATCTCGATTTCGCCCGAGTTGCCGGGCCGAAACCGCTGGTCGAGCGCCTCACGCATCCACGCCGGGACCTGGAGCTGCATCCACGGATCGGTTCTCTGGCGCTGCGATTGTGCTGGATCGCCAATGGCCGGCTCGATGCGGCCTTCGCCGGCGGACAGAGCAAGGACTGGGATCTGGCGGCTGCGGATTTGATCGTGCACGAAGCGAATGGTAGAATGAGCGAACTTTCCGGCGATGCCATTCAGTACAATCGCCGGGACGTCACGCATGGGTTGCTGGTAGCAGCGGGGGCCGATCGACATGCCCATATCGTTGAGCAGTTCCGGGGCAACCGGGCATAACCAGCCGCACCACCCCTTTTTGCAAACCTGATCGCAGCCGGCCGCTGCAGGAAGAACCTATGTCCGACACATCACAGCAATTGCTCCATCTGGTCATCGGTGGCGAGCTAACGGACCTGAAGGGATTCACCTTCAAGGATCTCGATCAGGTCGATATCGTCGGCGTGTTCCCGAACTATGCTTCGGCACTGGTTGCCTGGCGAGCCAAGGCGCAATCGACCGTCGATAACGCGCATATGCGCTACTTCATCGTTCATCTCCATCGGTTGCTCGATCCGGGTCAAGACGCAAAGCCCGCCGCTTGAAACGTCTGCTGCGAAACACGCTGCGCAGCAGCAGGGTGCAACGTGCCGCGGGATTTCTCGCGGCCGAATTTTTGCGCCTGGTGTGGAAGACCAATAAATTCACCTTCGATCCCGTCGATGTCTACGACATCGTCGAGCCGCAGATGCCGGTCATCCTCGCGTTCTGGCACGGCCAGCATTTGATGACGCCTTTCATCAAGCAGAAGGACTATCGCGGCGCGGTGCTGATCTCGAAGCATCGCGACGGCGAGTTCAACGCGCTGGCCGCGGAGCGTCTCGGGATCGCGACGGTGCGCGGATCCGGCGACCATGGCGGCGCATTCCATCGCAAGGGCGGCGTCGGTGCCTTCAAGGAAATGGTGCGCGTGCTGGAGAGGGGCACCAACATGGCGCTGACCGCCGACGTGCCGAAACGCTCGCGCATCGCAGGCCTCGGCATCATCATGCTGGCGCGCGAAAGCGGGCGGCCGATCATGCCATTCGCAATGGCGACCAGCCGCTTCGTGCAGCTCAACAACTGGGATCATACCACCATCAACATGCCGTTTGGCCGCGGCGTTCTGATTGGCGGTGAGCCGATCAACGTACCGCCCGATGCCGACGGCGCCATGATGGAACAACTGCGCCAGCAGCTCGAAGCGACCTTGAACGATGCTACGCGGCGGGCCTACGAGGCGGTCGGCCGTCCCGATGGCAATCGTCACGAGTCGGGGCAAGCTTCGCGCCGAGAGTCTGGCCAAGAGTCCAGCCATGGCTGACAGCCTGCCGATCACCTTGCGCGCCTATCGGCGCCTGTCGTCTGCGCTGACTCCGATGGTGCCGCTCTTGATCAAGCGGCGCCTGCAGAACGGCAAGGAAGATCCGATCCGAATCGGAGAACGTCGCGGCATCGCTGGCGTTGAACGTCCGGCGGGGCCGCTGATCTGGGTGCATGGTGCGAGCGTCGGCGAAGTGCTGGCTGCGGCGCCGCTGATCGAGCGGCTGCGCGCGGCGAATATGCGCGTGCTGCTGACCTCGGGCACGGTGACGTCGGCAGGGATCATCGCCAAACGCTTTCCGGCGGATATCATCCATCAATATATTCCCTACGACTCGCCGCGCTATGTCGCGCGTTTTCTCGATCATTGGCATCCGAGCCTGGCGCTGTTCATCGAGAGTGATCTGTGGCCCAATCTGATCCTGTCGGCCGCCAAGCGGCGGGTGCCGATGGCGCTGATCAATGCCCGGATGTCGCAGCGCTCATTCCCGCGCTGGCAGAAGATGTCGAAAACCATCTCCGCATTGCTCGGCTGTTTCGAGATCTGCCTGGCGCAATCCGACACTGATGCCGATCGCTTCGGTATGCTTGGATCCCGCCGGGTCGCCGTCACGGGCAATCTGAAATTCGATGTGCAGGCGCCGCCCGGCGATGCCGCGAAGCTGGAGACGTTGAAGGCCATGACGCGCGGGCGTCCGATCCTGCTGGCATCGTCGACGCATCCCGGTGAGGAAGAGACCGTTCTCGAAGCCCACCGCGCATTGGCTGCGTTGTTTCCGGGGTTGCTCACGGTGATCGTCCCGCGCCATGCGCATCGCGGACCGGGCATCGCCGAGATGATCAACGCAGGCGGCGTGCGGGCTGCCTTGCGTTCGCGCGATGAGATGCCGGACGCCGGCATCGACATCTATGTTGCCGATACCATGGGCGAGCTCGGCGTGTTCTACCGATTGGCACCCGTGGTGTTCATGGGCGGCTCGCTGGTGCCGCATGGCGGGCAGAATCCGATCGAACCTGCCAAGCTCGGCGCGGCCATCGTCCATGGTCCGCATGTGTTCAATTTCACCGACGTCTACGAGGCGCTTGATCGTGCCGGCGGCGCGCGACAGGCTGACTCGTCCACCCAGCTCGTTCAGCAGCTCGGCCAGTTGCTGGGTGATACGGCAGCGCGCGGCGAAGCCACAGATGCCGCGGATCAGGTCGTGACCCGCCTCGGCGGTGCGCTCGATCGCACGCTCCATGCGCTCGAACCCTATCTCATGCAACTGCGCTTCGAGATGGGCAGCCATCATGCGTGAGCCGGCGTTCTGGCAGCAGCGAAACAGTTTGCTGTCGCGCCTGCTGATGCCGCTCGGCGCCCTCTACGGCGGACTGACCGCATCGCGCATGATGCAGCGGGGCACCGTGGCCGGCATTCCCGTGATCTGCGTCGGCAACTATCATACCGGCGGGGCCGGCAAGACGCCCACCACGCTCATGATGGTCAAGTTGCTGCGCGAACTCAGTGAGACGCCGGTGGTGCTCAGCCGTGGCCATGGCGGAAAACTGCGCGGCCCGGTCAAGGTTGATCCGTCGCGTCACGGAGCGGCGGATGTCGGCGATGAACCCCTGATGATGGCGCGCGACGTTCCGGTGGTGATCGCGCGCGACCGGGTTGGCGGCGCGGCGCTGGCGCGGTCGACGGGCGCGAGCGTCATCGTGATGGATGACGGGTTTCAGAACCCGGCGCTGGTCAAGGATCTGTCGCTGATCGTCATCGACGGCAATCGTGGCCTCGGCAACGGCCGTGTTTTCCCTGCGGGCCCGTTGCGTGCCCCGCTTGATCGCCAGATCGATCGCACCGATGCGCTTGTGATCATTGGTGATGGTGTCGCGGCCACCGGCGTGGCCGCTTTGGTGCATGGCAGGGGTGGCAAGATATTGACGGCGCGGCTGCAGCCGGATGCGGCTTCGGTGCGCGCCCTGCATGGCAAGCGCGTGCTCGCTTTTGCCGGCATCGGCGATCCCGGCCGCTTCTTTCGCACGCTGCGCAATGCCGGCGTGGATGTGGCGGTCGAGACAGCGTTCGGCGATCATCATCCGTATCGCAGCCAGGAGATCGACACCCTGGTCGCGCAGGCGCAGCGCGAAGGCCTGACGCTGGTGACGACGGAGAAGGATCTGGTGAAGCTGCGCGGCATGCC
>JAPLPC010000080.1 GCA_026400425.1 Hyphomicrobiales bacterium
CGCACCAAGGACATGATTTTCACCGCACGCCTGATCGAGGCCGATGAGGCGCTGGCGCTCGGGCTGATCAACGAGATCGTGCCCGATGTCGAGACGCTGCAGCGCCGCGTGCTCGAACTGGCACAACTGGTGGCCAGCCATGCGCCGATCACCCTCGAAGTCACCAAGGAAGCCGTCCGCCGCCTGCGCAAGACGTTGACGCGGGACGAGGGCCAGGATCTCGTCCTCAAGGCCTATATGAGCGAGGATTTCCGCGAGGGCATGGATGCATTCCTGAACAAGCGGAAGCCGAACTGGCAGGGGAAGTAGTTTTGCTTCTAACCTCTCCCCGCTTGCGGGGAGAGGTCGACTGAAGCGCGCGCAGCGCGTGGAAGTCGGGTGAGGGGGCTCTCCATTTGCTCCGAGCCTGTGGAAGCCCCCTCATCCGTCCGGCTTCGCTACGCTTCGTCGGGTCACCTTCTCCCCGCGGGCGGGGAGAAGGAAGTCGGCCCTGACCAAAGTCGCGTCTGGTCATGCGTCAGACGTGCTTGATGTCATCCAAAATACCCCTCAGAATAGAACCAACCAAAAGTGGCGGGCGCTCAAAGTCCGCTTGGGTCATAGGGAAGAAACCAATGTTCAAGTCGATAGGCGCTACAGCCGCGCTTGCGGCCGTGATGGCTGCCACCCCCATTCTCTCTCCCGCGCATGCGTGGGAGCCCACCAAGCCCATCGAAATCGTGGTCGCCGCTGGTGCCGGTGGCGCATCCGACCAGATGGCTCGGATGATGCAGGCCGCGATCCAGAAGAACAATCTCGCCAAAGTGCCCGTGGTGGTGTCGCTGAAGGGCGCGGCTTCCGGCGGCGAGGCGCTCATTTACATGAAGTCGAGCGACGGCGATCCCAGCAAGGTGCTGATCGCCTATTCGCTGATCTACATGCTGCCGCTCTCCGCAAAAATCCCGTTCAACTGGCGCGATCTCACGCCGGTATCGGTGGTGGCGATGGACCAGTTCGTGCTGTGGGACAATGCCAAGGGTCCGAAGACCGTGAAGGAATTCGTCGAGGCCGCCAAGGCCGCGCCATCGCCGTTCAAGATGGGCGGCACCGGCTCGAAGCGCGAGGACCACGTGCTCACGGTGTTCATGGAAAAGCGAACCGGCGCCAAGTTCTCCTATCTGCCCTACAAATCCGGCGGTGAGGCGGCGACGCAGCTGGTCGGCGAACACAGTGAAGCCAACGTCAACAATCCATCCGAAAATCTCGAAGTCTGGCGCGCCGGTCAGGTGCGGGCGCTGTGCGTGTTCGACAAGGAGCGCATTGCCTACAAGACCAAGGTCACCGAGACCCAGTCGTGGAACGACATCCCGACCTGCAAGGAGGAGGGGCTCGATGTGCAGTATCTGATGCTGCGCGCACTGTTCCTGCCCGGCAAGGTGACCAAGGAGCAGCAGGCCTTCTATGTCGATCTCGCCGAGAAGGTGACCAAGACGCCCGAATACAAGGACTACATGGAGAAGCAGGCGCTGAAGCCGGTGTTCCTCAAGGGCGAGGAAATGACCAAGTTCCTCGAACAGGACGATGCGCTGAACAAGTCGCTGATGACCGAAGCGGGCTTCGTCGCGAAGTAACTCCGCCTGTCGTCCCTCGCGAAAGCGGGGGACCCAGTAGACACTGGCGCAGTCGGATCGCACTGGCCTCGACGTTTACTGGATCACCCGCTTTCGCGGGTGACGACATGCTTCCGTGGCGCAGTTCGTGCGCTGCTCTCTCCATTCGTAGAAGCTTCTCCATGTCCAACACCGATCTCGAAATCGTCGTCGAAGACCCCACCGCGCCCGACGACGCATCGCCCTCCGTCGTCAGCCGTCGCACCGTCGAGATTGTCGTTTCGCTGCTGCTGCTCGCGCTGGCCGCGGTGCTTGCCTATGACAATTGGCAGACCGGAATCGAATGGGATTCCACCGGACCGCAGCCCGGCTATTTTCCGTTCTATCTCTCGGTCATCCTCGGCGGTGCCAGCCTCTACGGCATGGTCACGGCGCTGCTCTCGAACGATGCCAGGACCGAAACCTTCGTGACGCGCGCGCAGTTGCGCCGCGTCATGCTCGTCTTCGTGCCGACGGCGCTGTTCTGCCTCGCCACCCAGTTTCTCGGCATCTATGTTGCCAGCTTCGTACTGATCTCCGGCTTCATGCGGCTCGTCGGCAAGATCGCGTGGTGGAAATCGCTGGTCACCGCGGTGGTTTTCACCGCCATCATGTTCATCACCTTCGATGTCGCTTTCGACGTGATCATGCCGAAAGGTCCGCTCGAGCGGGCCTTGGGACGATAGGAGGCCGACATGGAAGCTTTTGGTCTCCTGATGCACGGCTTCGCCGTGCTGTTCACCTGGAAAATCCTGGCGCTGATGCTGTTCGGCCTCGTGCTCGGCATCTTCGTCGGCGTGCTGCCCGGCCTCGGCGGCCCCAATGGCGTCGCGATCCTGTTGCCGCTGACCTTCTCGATGGACCCGACATCGGCCATCGTGATGCTGTCCTGCATCTATTGGGGCGCGCTGTTCGGCGGCGCCATCACGTCGATCCTGTTCAACATTCCCGGTGAAGCGTGGTCGGTGGCGACGACCTTCGACGGCTATCCCATGGCGCAGCAGGGCAGGGCCGCGGAAGCGCTGACGGCGGCGTTCACGTCGTCCTTCATCGGCTCACTGGTCGCCGTGATGCTGATCACGTTCCTCGCGCCGATGATCTCGACTTTCGCGCTGAAATTCGGGCCGCCGGAATTCTTCGCGGTCTATCTTCTCACCTTCTGCTCCTTCGTCGGCCTCGGCCGTGAAGCCAAGCACAGGACCGTCATCTCCATGGCGCTCGGGCTGCTGATCGCCGGTATCGGCATGGACACGGTGTCCGGCAATTTGCGCATGACCTTTGGCTCCCCGGATCTCTTGCGCGGTATCAACTTTCTGGTCGCCGTCATCGGCCTGTTCGGCATCAGCGAAATCCTGCTGACCATGGAAGAGCGCCTGGCGCTGCGCGGCCATGCCGCCAAAATCAGCCTGCGCGTGATCTGGCAGGTCTGGACAGATCTGCCGCGCTACTGGGCGACCTTGCTGCGCTCGTCGGTGATCGGCTGCTGGCTCGGCATCACCCCCGGAGGCGCCATCGCGGCCTCCTTCATGGGCTACAATCTGGCCAAGCGTTTCTCCAAAGACCCGGAAAGTTTCGGCAAAGGTCGCATCGAGGGCGTGTTTGCCCCGGAAACCGCGGCGCACGCGTCCGGCACCGCAGCCCTGCTGCCGATGCTGGCCCTTGGCATTCCCGGCTCCGGCACCGCGGCGATCCTGCTTGGCGGCCTGATGGTCTGGGGCCTCAATCCCGGCCCGCTGTTGTTCGTGGAACACAAGGATTTCGTCTGGGGCCTGATCGCTTCGATGTATCTCGGCAATGTGGTCGGCCTCGTGCTCGTGCTCTCGACCGTCCCGATCTTTGCATCAATCTTACGAGTGCCATTCGCCGCCGTGGCGCCCATGATCGTCGTCTCCTGCGCCATCGGTGCTTATGCGATCCAGAACGCCATGTTCGACATCTGGCTGATGCTGGGCTTCGGCGTGGTCGGTTACGTCTTCAAGAAGATCGGCATCCCACTGGCGCCCTTCACGCTGGCGCTGGTGCTCGGCAGCCGCGCCGAGGATGCCTTCCGCCTCGCCATGATTGGCTCCGGCGGCAGCGTGGGTGTGTTTTGGTCCAACGGGTTGGTGGGGACGATCACGACACTAGCGATCACGCTGCTGTTCTGGCCGGTGATTGATCGGGTCTTCAGCAGCGTCGGCCGCATGCTGCGGCCAGCAAGCGCGGCGGGGTAAGCGAGGTCAAACCACTTTGGCGTCTCGCAGCGCGGCAATCTCGTCTGCGCTAAAACCGAATTCGGCGAGGACCTCTTCGGTGTTCTCGCCGAATTCAGGCGGCCGCGCGGCCATCTTGCTTGGCGTGCGCGACAGGGTGAAAGGCTGGCTGACCAGCGTGATCTTGCGGTTCTGATCGTTGGGCACATCCTGCGCCAGACCGAGATGCTTCACCTGCGCATCGTCGAACATTTGGTCGATGCTATAGATCGGCCCGCAGGGCACGCCCGCTTCGTTCAACGTCTCAACCCAATAGGTGGTCGTGTTCTGCGCAGTGTGGCGCTCGATTTCGGTATTTAACGCGTCCCGGTTCTTTGAACGCGCAGGGCCAGTCGCATAGTCGGGATTCGTAATCAGTTCCGGCGCACCGACCGCCTGCGCACAACGCTCCCAGATCTTGCCGCCGGTGGTGGCAATGTTGATATAGCCGTCCGAGGTCTTGAACACGCCCGTGGGAATGCTGGTCGGATGGTTGTTTCCGGCCTGCTGCGGAACCTCACCCTCCATCAGCCAGCGTGAGGCCTGGAAATCGAGCATGAAGACCTGCGCCTGTACACTGGCCTTGGCCGGACACATCGCGCTCCAGCAGTGCGGTGAGGATACCGGTGGCACAGAACAGGCCGGCGGTGAGATCAGCGACGGTAATCCCGACACGCATCGGCCCTTCACCGGGCGCGCCGGTGATCGACATGAGCCCGCCCATGCCCTGGGCGATCTGATCGAAGCCCGGTCGCTTGTGATACGGCCCGTCCTGCCCGAAACCGGAAATGCTGCCATATACGATGCCGGGATTGATCGCCTTGAGGCTCTCGTAATCGATGCCGAGC
The DNA here is from genome assembly GCA_026400425.1 of Hyphomicrobiales bacterium. Lineage (GTDB taxonomy): Bacteria > Pseudomonadota > Alphaproteobacteria > Rhizobiales > Xanthobacteraceae > Tardiphaga. The sequence continues at coordinate 4,708 of JAPLPC010000080.1, forward strand.
CGGGCCTTTACATCGGGACGAAAGTTCTCGACGACGACGTCAGCCTTTTCGACGAGGCGCTTGAACACGGCAAGTCCACGTGGGTCTTTCAGGTTCAGCGTCATCGCCCGCTTGTTGCGATGCAGGTTCTGGAAGTCGGATCCTTGTCGCGGGCCGCCCGGCTGTTCAGAGCCGGCGTCGTCGCCGAACGCATCGATCTTGATTACATTGGCTCCCCAATCGGCGAGCTGTCGTATACACGTCGGACCTGAGCGTATGCGCGTTAAATCAAGTACGGTAAAGTGGGCAAGGGCCTTTGATGCGTGCGGAAAGGGCATTTGAAAAACTCCGGTAAAAGCCGAGCGGCTAATCCAGCTCCTATCTTCCGCGCAAACCAAGGTACTTGTCACGTCCGCTTCATTGGAGGCACGTCAGCTGTTGGACCCGCATTCCAATGTTTGTGCGGCTCCTTGTGCGGTTGCCAAAGGTTCAACAATCTCAATTTGCTCGACTGAATAGGCAACGGACAAAGCGCTTACAGCTGGTGAAGCCTCATGATGGTTGGGGCTACGGGCAGCATGCCCTGATAGGATCGGACCCCAAAGGGAGGACAAGCAAACGATTCAAGCATTCATGATGCTCAATGGCATCGAAGCGTCTTCCGATTTGTTTCTCGCATCAGCGCTATGATTCGACGGGCCATTGTATTCCCGAACTGATGTATCAACCTAGTATCTCAGAATATTTAAACGATAGAGCCAGTGATACACAAACTGGCGCGTCACGAATGGCAGAACCGGCAGATTGATTTCTGTTCGTGTCAATTCGCGGCCGTGTTGGCGCTTTCGGATCCGCTGCATTTCCGCGAAACCTACATTCATCATCGCCGATGTCTTCTGTTCGGCATGGACGCGGAAGCAGCCGAGGAAACGCGGCAGCCGGAGATACCGGAAGCCAGCATTCTGCGCGCGCAGCATGAAGTCCCAGTCCATGGCGAACCGGAAACTCTCGTCGATAGGTCCGATCTTGTCCCAGACGCGCCGCCGCCAGAACAGGGTCTCCTGCGGAATGTAGCCGAGAAAAGTAAGAGCCTTGGCGTCGTGCGACGGCAGCACCGCGCGAGCGGTTTCCAGCCCTTTGCCATCGATGATGATGCGATGGCCATAAACGATATCGATCTCGGGACGCGTCTGGAAGACGTGTGCGACATAAGCCAGCGTGTCCGGCATCAGCGTGTCGTCGCTGTTTAGATAGGCCATGACATCGCAGTCGGCGCCGAGTAGCGCAAAGCCGGTATTGATGGCATTACCCTGACCGCTGTCTCGCGCGCTGCGCCAGCTCAACCGGTCGCCATATCTCGCGAGTAGATCGGTGGTGCCATCCTGTGAGCCGCCATCCTGCACGTGATAGGCGAGCGCCGGATAATTCTGATCGAGCACGCTGTCGATGGTGGCCTGCAGATACTGGCGATGATTGTAGCTCGGCGTCACGATGGCGATGCGCGGTAGTGGATCATGCAACGGCAGAGGCGCCTGTGCGCGGTTCGGCGTTACGGGGCGCGGTGGGTGTTGGTCGAATGCCCAAAGCGGCGGCCGCGGCAGCAATCGGCGCCACCAAGGGCGTGCATCGGTCGTCACGTCACTGGACCCCTTGACCCGTTTCGGGTCGATTTCCAAATTTCCCGGTCATTGTCGTCGAAACTGGGCTCGCGCCCTTTTCGTTTTACGTGGCTACTGTTACCGACTTCGCGATCGGAATACCAGACTGCGGGATTATGGGATGAGAAGCATCGTCTTGGGGGCGAGCGGTATCGTCGGCCACTATATTGTCGACTGCCTGACGGCTGCCGGTGAGCGACCACTCGCACTGTCGCGCACGCCGCGCGAGTCGGATGGTGTTGACTGGCTGGTGGCTGATCTCGCGGCAACTCCGCCGCTGGAGTTGCCGGGCGTTGCGACGATGTATTGCACGGCCCATGCGGGCCTTCTCGCGGACGCGCTACCGCATTTCGTGATGCCTGATTTGAAGCGTGTCGTGGCGTTCACATCGACGAGTCTGGTGACGAAGCTGGACTCGGAGATTGCCGAGGAGCGCGAACATGTCCGCCAATGGGCCGAGGCGGAAGCGCGGCTGATTGCTGCCTGCGACAAGCGTGGCATCTCATGGACCGTCCTGCGGCCGACGATCATCTATGCCGAGGGGCGGGACGCCAATATCACGCGTCTCGCGCGGCTGATCCAGAAAGCCGGCTTCATGCCATTGGCCGGTTCCGGATCCGGCCTGCGTCAGCCGGTGCATGCGCAGGACTTGGCGATTGGGGCGATTGCTGCGGCCCACAGCCCAGCCGCGACGAACAAGATCTATGCATTGCCGGGCACCGACACGCTCAGCTATCGCGAAATGATCGGGCGGATATTCGACGGATTGCACAAGCAGCGACACATCATCAAAGTCCCGCCGCTGCTGTGGCGCACCGCCTTTGCGCTGGCGGGGCCGTTCGTCTCCAATGCGAATGTTGCGATGGGGATGCGGATGTCGAAGGACCTGACCTTCGATGCGGCGCCCGCCATTGCAGATTTCGGCTGGAATCCGCGACCGTTCCGTCCGGTCTTCACGTCAAAAGGTTGAATGCGCAATGAGTAAGCGGTTTGAAATGGCGCCGTGGACAGTGACCCATTCGGTGCCTGTCATCAAGGATCGCTGGATCGATCTGCGCGCGGATGATTGCGTGACGTCCGGCGGCGTCACAATCGCGCCGTTCTATGTGCTGCGTTATCCGGACTGGGCGCATGTGGTCTGCCAGGATGCCGAGGAGCGTCTCTGCGTGGTCTCGCAATATCGGCATGCGGTGGCGCGCACGGTGATGGAACTGCCCGGCGGTGTGATCGAACCCGGAGAGGATCCGATGGCGGCGGCGCAGCGCGAACTGCGCGAGGAGACCGGCGTCATCGGCCATGACTGGCGTGCTTGCGGCAGCTACGCCACCAATCCGGCGACGCACGCCAATAGCGTTCACATCTTTGCCTGTCGCGTGGTGTCGATCGACGCGCGCGAGCTCGACGATCAGGAGGATATCCGCGTCGACTTCGTGACCATGCCGGAGCTGCGCGCCGCCATGGATCGCGGCGAGTTCAGCCATTTGCTGCATGTCGGCGCCGTCTGCCGCGTACTCAATCTGATCTGAGCGAGTGGCGTGCGGCTCAGGCCGCCGCCAGCGAGCTGTTATAGGCCGTCAGGACGTCTTCTAGGTCGCCGACCATCTTCACTTCGCCGCGCGCCATCCATACGCCCTTGTTGCACCACTGGCGGCAGATTTCAGTGCTGTGCGAAGCGAGGACGAGGATGCCGGCCTTGCGCACAAAACCCTCGATGCGGTTTTGCGCTTTGGCGAGGAAATTGGCGTCGCCGGCCACAATCCACTCATCCATGAGAAGGATTTCGGGCTCGAAGCAGGTGGCCACCGCGAAGGTGAGGCGCGACATCATGCCGGACGAATAGGTGCGGACGGGGATGTCGAGATAGTCGCCGAGTTCAGTGAACTCGGTGATATCAGCCATCCGCTCTTCGACTTCCCTCGCTGAGAGGCCGAGAATGAGACCGCGTAGGCGGATATTGTCATAGCCGGAAATATCGCCGTCAATGCCGAGGCTAATATCGAACATCGGCGAGATGCGGCCATGGGTGGTGACCTCGCCGGAGACGGGCTCGTAGATCCCGGCCATGGCGCGCAGCAACGTGGTCTTTCCGGCACCGTTGTGTCCGATCAGCGCGACGCGGTCGCCGGTCTGGAACGACAGTGTGACGTTGCGGAGCGCTTCGACCGTGATGCGCTGGCTTGCATCGCTGGCGAGCTGGCCGCCGGAACTGCGGAACAGCAGTGCCTTTTTCAGCGAGCGTGAGCCGCCGTGATAGATCGGGAACGAGACGCTGACATTGTTCAGTAAGAGTTTGCTGTGACCGACCGGATGAATGGCTTTGGTGCTCATCGGCGTCAGACCCAGTAGGAGATGCGCGCACGGAAGCGCGAGAAGAAGGCGCTGACGACGATGAGATTGGTGCAAGTCAGCAGCAGCACCGCCCAATAGGTCTGCTGCGACGGCATGCCGCCGAGCAGAGGCGCACGGACGATCTCGACGAGATGATAGAACGGATTATACTCGGCAATATAGCTACGTGTGCGTAGCAGTTCCGGCTTCCACATGATCGGAGTGACGAAGAATACGATCTGTACCAGCGAGCTGATCAGCTGCGGCACATCGCGGAAGCGGGCGGAAATCATGCCGATCAGCAGCGTCACGGCGGCGCCGTTCAGCAGCACGATGAAAATGCCGGGGATTGCGAGCAGCGCGACGGCGCCAGGCCAGATCTGAAAATAGAGTAGAACGCCGAAATAGATGACGAAGTTGTGCGCGAAGATTACGAATTTGCTCCAGCTCGAGCGCAGCACATAGACCGAGTAAGGCAGCCGGATCTGCTTGATGTAGGACTCGGCACCAGAGAACAGCGTGCCGCCCTCGATGAGGAAACTGGAGATCAGGTTCCAGACCAGCAGGCCGACGCAGAGATAAGGCAGGAAGTCGTGGATCGGCGTGTTGAACAGTTCCGCATAGAGAATGCCGAGTGCGATTACCATGATCGCCATGCTCGCGGTGAGCCAGAACGGGCCCAGCATGGAGCGGCGATAGCGTTGCAAGATGTCGTTCCAGCCGAGGCGCACCCAAAGGGGCCAAAGGGCGATGCCGGTCCGCAGATCGACAAATGCGGCGCGCAGGTCGAACCCATTGCCCCCGCGCGTCGTGAAACGCGTCCTATTTTTGGATTGATCGTCGTAAGTCGTTGTCATGTTTAGGCTTAATCCGGCCGTCGTTTGCCGCCCCGCAGCGGCCTCTACCTAGCGCATCTGCCCGGCGAAAGAAACGCTTGCCGGCTATCCGTTGCGGACAGCGTGGTCCCATACCATCACAAATCGCATATGGGGTTTGGGGTGATCTCAGGGAGCCCGCGGAGGGGGGCGTAACTAAGACCGAGCCTGAATGGCTTCAGTATAGATACCCATCATCCGATTACAGAACACGGATTGATCGAATTCGTCCCGCGCGCGGGCCTTCGCAGCCTTACCAAGGCGCGCCGCCAGTTCGGGCTCGTCGAGAATGCGGTTAAGGGCCTTGGTGAGTGCTGCCGCATCGCCCGGCGGCACTGTGAGCGCTTCCTGATCGTGACGTGCCACCAGCGGGACCGTGCTGGCGAGGCTGGTATTCACCACGGGCAATCCGGCCGTCATCGCCTCGACCTGGACGAGACCGAATGCCTCCGCCACGGTAACCGACGGGAAAGCGAAGACGCTGGCGGCATGCAGGAGCCTGCGAATCTCGTCGCGTTCGAGACGTCCGGCAAAGCAAATCCTATCGGCGACGCCCGTCTCGCGGGCCTGGGCTTGCAAATCTGCTAGCAAAGGGCCCTCGCCGATGATCGTCGCCCGGCCGTCAACCTCGCGCATGGCATGGATCAGGACGTCATATCCTTTGTATGGAACAAGGCGTCCCAGTGATACGATGTGACGCGGTATTTTGCGTCGGAGAGCCGCGACGCTGTCATGCTCCGCAGTGTCGAGATGGCGCCAGTAATCGAGATCCATGCC
>JAPLPC010000069.1 GCA_026400425.1 Hyphomicrobiales bacterium
CGCATCGCACGGCGATCGATCAGATCGGCCGCGTTGACGGTGGGCGCACCCTGAACCTGGGAGCGGAAACCCAGCTCGGCATGCTTCTCGGCACGCGTAATGCCGGACTTCGCCTCATGGAGGCTCGCAAGCACTTCTTGCGTGTTGTTTCCGATGGATGAGACAATGCCCATCCCGGTGACGACAACCCGTCTCATGATCGTCTCGCCCTCTGAATTCACGTTGTTGTGGACCTGGCGGTATCCTTGCGGGCCCGCCGTGAAATGCAGTAGCCGTTAAATGGCCGACTGCGTTGCGGCGGCGTCCTGCTTGAAAAGCCCGACCTTGAGATCCTTTGCCCGATAGATAATCTCGCCATCGGCGGAAAGCGAGCCATCGGCAATGCCGAGCCACAATTTCGAGCGCATCACGCGCTTCATGTCGATCGTATAGACGACCTTCTTGACGTTGGTCAGAACCTGCCCGGTGAATTTTAGGTCGCCGAGGCCAAGCGCCCGGCCCGGACCTATACCGCCGGACCAACCCAGGAAGAAGCCGACCATCTGCCACATGGCATCGAGACCCAAGCAGCCCGGCATTACCGGGTCGTTCTTGAAGTGGCAGGCGAAGAACCAGAGATCCGGATTGACGTCGAGTTCCGCCTGAATCAGGCCCTTGCCGTATTCGCCACCATCGGCGGTGATGGTGGTGATGCGGTCGAACATCAGCATCGGCGGCAGCGGCAGCTGGGCATTGCCCGGTCCGAACAGCTCACCGCGGCCACAGGCCAGCAGATCTTCGTAAGTGTAGCTGTTCTTTTTATCCTGAAGCATACCGGGCTTTCTGGGTCCATCGCTGTCTAATCGCTGGCTTGATTTGAAGGTCAGCTGAATAGAATTGTTCCAAATCAACGAGAACCGGTCCCGTTGCGGGGACCTCTATCATACGCTCATGAGGCGGCAAAGCGGCGTATCATCTGCTTTTCATGGCATTATTGGGTTGACCGGGTGCTGCGGTGCATAATTTCCCGGCCCAAAGCATCTAGTTGCGAAAATCTTGCATCTGGAGCCCATAGTTTTTATATTACTGGGGAATTTGTACGTAGACTTGCGTTTGAAGCGACAGGAATACCGACGTGGATGTGAGCGACAGCAGATCGACAATGGATGACGCGACCGCGGTCGCGGAAATCAATCATGGTCGCCAGCCGGCTCTGACGGGTTGCCCGTGGCATGACGTCAACGAGATGCTGCAGTCGGTCGGCCTGCGCCCGACGCGCCAGCGTATGGCTCTGGGCTGGCTGCTGTTCGGCAAGGGCGCACGCCATCTCACCGCTGAAATGCTCTACGAGGAAGCCACGCTGGCGAAAGTGCCGGTGTCGCTGGCAACGGTCTACAACACGCTGAACCAGTTGACCGACAGCGGCCTGCTCCGTCAGGTCAGCGTTGATGGCACGAAGACTTATTTCGATACCAATGTCACCACGCATCACCACTACTATTTCGAGAACAACCACGAACTGGTCGATATCCCGAACCAGAGCCTGGTCCTGACCAAGATGCCGGATGTGCCGGAAGGTTTCGAGATCAGCCGCATCGACATGGTCGTTCGCCTGCGCAAGAAAAAGCGCTGATCGGCTTCGCACGATCTGAACTGTTATCTCCTGCGCTGGCGTCCCGCCGGCGCAGTTTGCGTTTGGGGGGCTGGCATGGCCGCCACGATCGCGCGTGCCAATGCCCGCCCAGTGCATTCGTAGCCGGCCGCCGAACTATGCAGACCGTCCCAGCTCGTGAGGGCAGTCCCCGGCACACCGGCCTCGATGGCGCGACGCATCAGCGCGAAACGCGAAAACAGCGGCACATTGGTTTGTCTGGCCGCGTCGGTAATGCTGCTTTGCATCTTGGCGTAGTTCGAGGCCAGGATCACCGGCGCATATTGCTGGTCCATCAGCACCACATCGGCGCCGGCGGCCTGCAATTGCCGCACGCCGGCGACGATGGTGCCGGTGAGGCTGTCGCTGCTTTGCAGCCAGGTGACGTCGTTGGTGCCAATCTGCCAGATTACCAGATCGGGTGCGTGCGCGAACACGTCGCGCGCGAACCGCGCGACGTTGCCGGGGATGGTGTCGGCATTACGCCCGCTATTGACGATCGCGACCTGCAGGCCCGGCGTCAGGCGCTCCAGTTCGGACTTGAGCATGCCGGGATAGGTCAGCGCGGGATCGGTCTGCCACAGGCCGCGGGTGGAGGACGAGCCGATCGCGACGATCCGAAGCGTGCCTTTGCTGCGCAGCAGGGCGAAGCTGCGGGACAATGGTGCAGCGTCGGTCAGGAGCTCCCCGGCAGCTAGGCAGCGATCGACGGCCGACTGCGCGACGGCCGGCGTCGCAAGGGCCAGGAGCAGCGTGCAGGCGATGGCCAGCAGGCCGCGGCGCATCGGGTCAGTTCACCTTCTCGTCGGCATAGACGCCCCACAGCCGCTGCTGCTCGATCCAGCCATCGAAACCATTGCCGATTACCCGGCACCAGCCGTCCCTGCAGCGCTTCACCTGAGCCACCACGCCGGCCTGGAGGCGGGCTGCAACGCTGCTCTTGGCGTCCGGGTCGTCATAGATCGACGCCAGGTCGTCCTTCTGCTTCATGGTCACCACAGCGGTCCGGCGGCCCGACAGCAGCGAGTGATAGACCCAGCCTTCGGCGCCTTCGGAATCGCGCACCCGGCGCCAGTTTTCATATTCCGCGGTGATCTCCACCGGAAGTCCGGACCGGGTGTAGACCCAGGCCACGTCATTATCCTTGGTCGGGCCGGCACGGACATTCACATGGTCCGATTTCAGGCTGACATAGCGCGGCACCGGCAGGCCGCTGGCACCGAGCGGCACGGCGCTGGCGGCTACAGCCGGATCGATCGTTGCGACAATGAGCACGACAGCCGCAAAACCCGCATACGCAAAACGCCCCGACGCCATCCACTCAACCTCGTCATTCTCAACTCTGTCGCATCGCACGCATCCCGGAGGTTCTTGTTTCGGCCTTGTTCTCGGGTAGAGAGGACCAAGGCTGAAGACACAGGGCCAAGCCTCCCGGTCAAGCCATCCGGTCGAGCGTCGGGAACCCAAGGAAACGGTGCATTTGCGCGGCTGGCAGAGTTTCGATCAACCGGGTTAATGCGGACTGAACGAACAAGGGGCGAGTGAGCAGGATATGACGGTCAAGAAAAAGGCCCTGGTTGTCGTCACCCGTCGTCTGCCCGACTCCATCGAGACGCGGATGCGCGAATTGTTCGATGCGCGCCTCAATGTCGATGATGTGCCGATGACCCGCGAGCAACTCGCCGAGGCGATCCGCACGGCCGATGTGCTGGTCCCGACCGTCACCGACGAAATCACCAAGGATCTGCTCGAGCAGCCCGACTGCAAGATCAGGCTGATCGCCAATTTCGGCAACGGCGTCGACAATATCGATATCGCCGCCGCCCAGGCGCGCGGCATCACCGTCACCAACACGCCGAAGGTGCTCACCGAGGATACCGCTGACATGACCATGTCGCTGATCCTCGCGGTGCCGCGCCGCCTGATCGAGGGCGCGGCAATTCTCACGGAAGGCCGCGAGGACTGGCATGGCTGGTCGCCGACCTGGATGCTCGGCCGGCGCCTCGGCGGCAAACGGCTCGGCATCATCGGCATGGGCCGCATCGGCCAGGCGGTGGCGCGGCGTGCCAAAGCCTTCGGGCTGCAGATCCACTATCACAACCGCAAGCCGGTCGCCCCGGTGATCGCCGACGAGCTCGGCGCCACCTATTGGGATTCGCTCGACCAGATGCTGGCGCGGATGGACATCGTCACCGTGCATTGCCCCCATACGCCGGGGACTTATCACCTGCTCTCTGCGAGGCGGCTGAAAATGATGAAGCCCGACTCCTTCCTGATCAACACCGCCCGCGGTGAGATCGTCGACGAGGTCGCACTCACAAAGATGCTTGATGCCGGCGAACTGGCAGGGGCCGGCCTCGATGTGTTCGAGCACGAGCCTGCGGTCAATCCGCGCCTGCTGAAGCTCGCCCGCGCGCACCGAGTTGTGCTGCTGCCGCACATGGGCTCAGCCAC
>JAPLPC010000329.1:0-7970 GCA_026400425.1 Hyphomicrobiales bacterium
GCAGCAGCGCCGTGAATACCGCGGCGGCCGCTGCAAGGCCCGCAATCCAGGCCGCGACACCCGACAGACCGAACAGCCAGTTCAGGCCGAACCCGACCAACACGCCCGCTGCCGCAAAAGCTGCGATCCACAGATAGGAGAACAGGAAGAAGCCGGCATATTTCCAGCTGGAGTAGAAGAAGCGGAACAGGGTTCCGGTCACGATCCAGTTGCCGAGTGTGACAAAAGCCGCACCGAGCCGCGACAGCATGCCCCGCGAATGATCCTCGTTGATGAGATCGTCCCAGCGCAGCATCTCGTAGGTGATGTCGGTGTGCCAGTTCGGGCCCGACGCCTGTGCCGGCCATGACGCGCTGACTTCGCGTGCGTCCGGCGCAACAGGTGCGCTCGCGGTCACACTCCAGGTCTGCTCGAATGTGGCCAGCGACTTGCGGAACCGCGACAGCTGGGTGTCCGGAGAAATCGGATCATAGCCGCCAATGTGGAAGACATGTCGCCGCGCGATCATCCGTCCGCTCCCGTTCGCATCACGCATCGTCATGGCCGCTGCTTAGCAAATTCGACCGCCGTCACAAAGCTGTTGGCCTATGAAACCGAGCTATCGGACAGCAATTTGTCGCCCCGGGGTCACACAGCACGGGTTTCGCCATCGGTCCCATCACAAAATCGGCAATCGCCGCGATACGGCAATTGACGCGACGGACTTATGTCTGAACATGTCGCGGGTTTCTCCTTGGAAAGAAAGTATGATGTCGATCGATCTTCAGGGCTCGCAGCGGCCGTCCGTCGCGGCTGTTATGCTGATTCTGTGTTCCCTCGTGTTGGCAACCTTCGCCGGCTCCAGCGCCGCCGAAGCCGCCAGCCGCCGGCCCGGCCATGTCTATCTCTATCGTGGCATTCTCAACGTGTTCTCGCTGGGCATGGATCAGATCGCCTACAAGCTTCAGGCGGCCGGCGTCGCCACGTCCGTGAGCAATCATACGATGTGGAACGGCGAGGCCGATGCCATGATCGCCCGCTACAAGTCGGGCAACCGTGAGCCCATCATCCTGATGGGGCACTCGGCCGGAGCAGACGCGACGATCTCGGTTGCGCGCAAGCTTGCGCAAGCCAACGTTCCGGTGGCGCTGATCGTCAATTTCGATCCGGTCTCGCCGGATGCGGTGCCGAACAACGTCAAGCAGATCGTGAATTACTACGTGCCGGCCGGCTGGGGCCGCGCCGTCTCGGCCGACCCGCGCTTCAAGGGCAAGCTCGCCAACGTCAACGAGAGCGGCACCACCAACCACTTCGCGATCGACAAGGACGATACCCTGCAGCGTCAGGCGATCGCCCGTGTGCTCGCCGTCACCGGCGGCGGCATCCGCCGCAAGCCCGCAGCGCCGAAGGGCGCGCAGATCTCGGCCGCTCCGCAGTAACAGCTGGTCCGATCGCTGTAACGACAACGCTATAGCGACAAAGGCCGAGGCTCCCTGCCTCGGCCTTTTCTTTTCGAATGATGTTCGCGAGATCTGGATGCGTTACGCCAGCGCCTTCAGCGCCTTGCGACCGGCATAGATCGCCTGGGTGCCGAGCTGCTGCTCGATGCGGAGCAACTGATTATATTTGGCCGTGCGATCTGCACGCGCCAGCGACCCCGTCTTGATCTGTCCGCAATTGGTGGCGACGGCAAGATCGGCGATTGTCGCGTCCTCGGTTTCGCCCGAACGGTGGGACATCACAGCCGTGTAGCCCGCCTTGAAGGCCACCTCGACGGCGCTCAGCGTTTCGGTGAGCGAGCCGATCTGGTTGACCTTGACCAGGATCGAATTGGCGCGGCCGGCCTTGATGCCCTCTTCGAGGCGCGTGACGTTGGTCACGAACAGATCATCGCCGACCAGCTGGCACTTCTTGCCGATCAGGTCGGTGACTTCCTTCCAGCCGTCCATGTCGTCTTCCGACATGCCGTCTTCGATGGACACGATCGGATAGGCGGCGACGAGCTGGGCGAGATACTTCGCCTGCTCGGAAATGCTGCGCGACTTGCCCTCGCCTTCATAGACGTATTTACCGCCCTTGAAGAATTCGGTGGACGCGCAGTCGAGCGCCAGCATGACGTCATCGCCCGGCTTGTAGCCGGCCTTTGTGATCGCACCCATCACGAAGTCCAGCGCGGCCTCGGCGGAGGCGAGGTTCGGCGCAAAACCGCCTTCGTCACCGACATTGGTGTTGTGGCCGGCCTTCTTCAATTCGCCTTTCAGCGTGTGGAAAATCTCGGCCCCAGCCCGCAGCGCTTCGGCGAAGCTCGACGCGCCGACCGGCATGATCATGAATTCCTGGAAGTCGATGGGGTTGTCGGCATGCATGCCGCCATTGATGATGTTCATCATCGGCACCGGCAGCGTGCGCGCCGAGGTACCGCCGACATAACGATACAGCGGCATGTCGAGCGACTCCGCCGCGGCCTTGGCCGCCGCCAGGGACACGCCGAGAATGGCGTTAGCGCCGAGCCGCGATTTGTTCGGGGTACCGTCGAGCGCGATCATGGTCTCGTCGAGCTGGATCTGGTTTTCGACATCCATGCCGCCGATCGCGTCGAAGATCTCGCCGTTGACGGCATCCACCGCCTTCTGCACGCCCTTGCCGAGATAGCGGGATTTGTCGCCATCGCGCAGTTCGACCGCCTCATGCGCGCCGGTCGAGGCCCCCGAGGGAACCGCGGCACGGCCGATGCTGCCGTCTTCCAGTACCACATCGACTTCGACGGTGGGATTGCCGCGGCTATCGAGAATTTCGCGGCCGATGATGTCGACGATGGCGGTCATGGAGAGCCCTCTTATGGTGCGGGTTGGGATGGTTGGCGCCGCTTCTAGCCCATGGGACGGAGCGGGAAAACCCCGATTGGCGTGACGGCAGACGGCGGATTGGCTATGACACGCCGCAACGGAGACCCCCATGTCGAAAACCCCTCGCAAACCGTCCAGAGCCGAGCCGGAACTCCAGCTTGGCCGTGCCGTCGCATGGCCGACCTCCCCGGAGGCCGCCCAGCTCGACAGAGTGCCCAATCCGCAAAAGGGCACTGATTACACCGTCCGCTTCACAGCGCCGGAATTTACTTCGCTTTGCCCGATGACAGCACAGCCGGATTTCGCTCATTTGATGATCGACTACGTCCCCGGCCAGTGGCTGGTGGAGTCAAAGGCGCTGAAACTGTATCTCGCCTCCTTCCGCAACCACGGCGCTTTCCATGAGGATTGCACCGTGGCGATCGGCAAGCGCATCGCCGACACCATCAAGCCGAAATGGCTTCGTATCGGCGGCTACTGGTACCCGCGCGGCGGCATCCCGATCGACGTGTTCTGGCAGACCGGCCGGTTGCCGAAGGGTGTCTGGGTGCCGGACCAGGGCGTGGCGCCATATCGCGGACGGGGCTAGCCCGCGGCATCCGCCGGTTTGCGCTGCTTTAGGAAGCGCGCACTGGCGAATCCCAGGGCGAACACGATCGCGGCGCTGATCAGCAGCGTCGGCGCCTTGCCGAGATGGGCGAGACCGAAGCCGTAGGCGATCGGGCCGACCGACTGGCCCATGAAGAAGCAAAACGCATGCATGGACATCGCACTGGCGCGGGCATCCTGCGACAGTTCGGTGGAGAAAATCTGCAGCGAGCCGTGCAGCATGTAGAAGCCCCAGCCCATGATCAGAAGGCTCAGGGCCTGGATCTGCCAGTTCGGGCTGAACGCGGTGGCGGCCAGCTGGATCGCGATCACGATGCCGCCGTAGATCATCATGCCGTTGATGCCGAGCCGCGCCAGCATGCGCTGGACGGTGAGCGTGTAGAGCAGACCGCCGACGGCGAAGCACGCCAGCACCAGACCGGCGATCGACAGGCTGGTGACACCGCCGTCGAACAGGAATGACGACACATAGGGAAACAGGCCAAGGATGCAGCAGCCTTCGACGAACACTGCGCTGTAGACGATCAGCGTATTCGGGTTGCGGAAGATGACCTTGTAGCCCTGCGCTAGTTTGCCGAAATCCGCCTTTGCGGTGGGCTGGTGGATCGCCGCGCCCTTGAAGCCGAGCGCGACAGCGACGGACGCCGCAATCGCGAGCCCGCCAAGGATCACCAGCACGCCGCGCCAGCCGAACAGATCGCCGATGATGCCGGACGCCGTGGAGCCGAGCAGATTGCCGGTCATGGCGCCGGCCATGACGCGGCTCAGAGCCACCTGTCGTTGCTGCGGCCCGACCAGATCACTGGTCAGGCTGAGTGTCACCGGAAACACCCCGCCTGCCCCGATGCCCGCGAGCACGCGCGTCGCCAGCAGCAACGAATAGTCGGTCGTCATGGCGCCGAGAATGCTGGCGACGCCGAGCAGCACCAGGCAGACGATCATCAGCCGCGCTTTGCCGAACATGTCGGCGGCGGCGCCAAGCACCGGCTGCACGATGGCGAAGGTGAATGCCAGTGCGGAGGACAGACCGGCCGCGACGGCCACGGTGATGAGCATGTCGTCGGCGACATGCGGCAGGACTGGATCGAGCGCGCGCTGCGACAAAGCTGCGGCGAACGACGCCAATGCAATGACTTTGATGACCGGCGGCAGCATCAGCGCGCCGTCACGATGCAAATGGCGAACCGATACCGGAAGGTCACGCCGTGGCCGCCGTCTGCTTGGCCGCCGTCTCTTTGGCCGCCGTTTGCTTAGCCAACGCGTCGAACGCCATCAGGTTCTTCACCAGTGCCTCGAAGTCGCGCAGCGGCACCATGTTCGGACCATCGGAGGGCGCGTTGTCCGGATCGGGGTGGGTCTCGATGAAGACGCCGGCGACGCCAACCGCTACGGCAGCCCGGGCCAGCACCGGCACGAATTCACGCTCGCCGCCCGACGACTCACCCTTGCCGCCCGGCTGCTGCACCGAATGGGTAGCGTCGAAGATCACCGGCGCGTTGGTGGTGCGCGGTAACCGAATGACGCGCCGCGCTCGGTGACCAGAACACGGTCGTTGCCCGCCCCGACCAGTTTCTTGACGACATTGGCCATGTCCCACGGCGCCAGGAACTGGCCCTTTTTCACGTTGACCACCTTGCCGGTCGCTGCCGCGGCCAGCAGCAGATCGGTCTGCCGGCACAGGAAGGCCGGGATCTGCAGCACGTCCACGGCTTCCGCCGCCCGCGCGCACTGATCGTTCTCATGCACGTCGGTAAGGACCGGCAGACCCAAGGTCTCGCGAATCTCCGCAAAAATCCGCATCGTCGATGCCGATGCCGCGTGCAGCGCTGGCGCTGGTTCGGTTCGCCTTGTCGAACGAGGTTTTGAAGACGAGGCCGATATTCAGCCGCTCCGCGATCTCTTTCAGAGCCTGCGCCATTTCCAGCGCATGCTGCCGGCTCTCCAGCTGGCATGGGCCAGCAATCACCGAGAGCGGCAGAGCGTTGCCAAAACGGACGGAGCCGAGTTCGACGATGGGGGCGGCAGCGGCTGGTACGGTCAAGACGATCTCCCGGGCACGGATCGCGACCATCAACCGCAGGAGTGGACGGGATGCAAGCCCGGATCATCCCTCCTGCCGTTGCGGATATGAGGGTTGCAACGGAAACGGTGCCCGACCGGGAAACGCCCGTGCGCACGCCTATTTCAGCGCCGAAAACGCTGTCGGCGTCAGCAACTGGCTGACGATATTGCCGACGATTGGGCCGTCTTCCTCGGACTTGGCGCGGGCCGACATCCAGTCCGGATCCGTCATGAACGCCGCCCAGAGCTTTTCACGTTCGGCCAGTGAGTCCCATTTCAGGATGTAGGTCAGATCGTTGTTGGATTCGCCGATCACGGTCGTGAAAAAGCCGGCCTGGCGGATGCCGTGCTTTTCCCACAATTTCAATGTCGCGGTTTCGAAACGCTTGAGCAATGCCGGCAGCCGGCCCGGCAAACAGCGATAGATGCGCAACTCATAGATCATGACTTTTGGTTCCTTCCCATTTTGACGGCCTTGGACGGCTCTGACGCATGGCTGGCTGCAGCATCTCGCCTTGCCCGCGCCGGAGCAGGCTTACATCATGCGCTTGCCGACGCAACTGAACCCATCCGTCCTGTCACGCAACAAACCTCTGCAACCGGCTTCGACCACCGCGACAACCGAATTGGAATGACGATGCGACACACCGCCCTCGCCCTGCTCCTCGTTGCCGGCCTGACCACCGCGGCCTCGGCGCAACAGCCCGGCCAGATCACATCGGGCGCGACAAACGTCACCGTCAATGGCAAGCCGGCGGCACGCGTCGGCGACACCACGACCGACGGCAAGATCATCGAGGGCGCCAAGGGCGTCTATATCAACGGCAAGCCGGTCGCCGTGGTCGGCGGCAGCACCGAATGCGGCTCCAAGACGGCCTCCGGCAGCCATGGCGTATTCGTCAACGGTAAGCCGATGGCGCGCGCCGGCGACACCACGTCCGGGTGCAAATAAGCCGAGCTGTCCATGTATCTGTCGTTCCGGTCCCGACGCACCGCAGCCGCCTGGCTCGCCGGTCGATTGGCTATCGCCGTAATTGCTATCGCCTTGCCGGCGACAACGCTCCCTGCCGAAGCCCAGACCCGCCGCGGCCCGAGTGAGCGTGAGTTCACGGCCAAGATCATCGATGCGTTCAACATCCTGCGTGCCGGCAATGCCGATACCGGCCGCGGCCGGCTGAAGACTGCGCTGCGCGAGGTCAGGCAGAGCGACTATCATCACCTGACCATCGCTGCCTATCTCAACGCTGCGTCCGTGTATGAGCGCCGTCGCGATACCGCCACCGCATCTGAACTGCTCGCCGAAGCCGCCGAGACCCGTGCGGCGCACGAAGGCGGCAATGACGCGGCGACCCTCTGGTTCGAATATGCGCGCTTTCTCGAGCGCAGCAATCAATACGCCGCGGGCATCCCCGTCGCTCGCGAAGCGCGCAAGGTCATGCGCGCGCAATATGGTGCCAACTCGCCGCAGGATATTGCCGGTGGTGACATCCTCGCCACGCTGCTCACGAACAACGGCGCGGTGGCATCCGGCCTTAATCTGTCCGAGGACATTTACCTCAACGCCCGCAAGGCGCTCGGCGACCGCGAGCCGCTGACATGGCGCACGGAAAACAACTATGCCGAAGCGCTGCGCATGGTCGGCCATCCCGACGTCGCCGCGACCATCGACGAGCCTTTGTTGCGCAAACGCATCGCGCATTACGGCATCGGCAGCATTCAGTCGCTGGTTTCCGCCAGCAATCTCGCGCTCAATCACCTGGCCATGGGCAACGAGGCCGAGACGATGAAGGCGCTGGAGATGCAGAAGCGCGCCGCTGTGGCCCTCGCCGATCCGCGCTCGGAACATGTCGCCCAGGCCGAGGTGTGGATCGCCTATACGAAAGCCTATTTCCACCCCGACCGACGTATGAGCGATGCCGATCTCGACGCCATGGCACGGGTGAAGGACTGGAACGGCGCGCCGGATCTGCTGCGCATCAAGGCCGCACAGCTCGCCGCCGACCAGTGCGAGATGCGCGGCGATACCGCCCGTGCGCTCGCACTTCGCATCGACGCCTATCAGCGCGCGCAGCAGACCATCGCGCGTGAGCATCCGATCACGTTCGACGCCTTGCTCGGCGTCGCCATGACGCAGATGAAGGGCGGCGACAAGGAGACGCTCGCGACCTTCAAGGACGTCGACCAACAGGCGTTCCGCTGGATGCTGCGTGAAGTGGGCACTGCCGGAAACCGCTACGTCGCCGAAACCATGCGCAAACTGGCGGACGATATCCTCTATGAGTTCGGCCGCTACGCCTTGCAGGAGCCCGCTGCGGCGCAGGCCTATGCCGACGCGGTGACACGCTGGAAGACCATGGAAGACGGCGAGCGCACATTGCTCCGGCTCACCGTCGACCGGCTGCCCGACGATGCAACGAAACTGCTCGCACGCAATGTGTTGCGACTGTCGGGCCAGCAGCAGGAGTTGCTGTCGTC
>JAPLPC010000329.1:7983-13865 GCA_026400425.1 Hyphomicrobiales bacterium
CGCGCGGCAGGTTCTCAACCAGTTGCAGACGGCGCGTCAGGCCCTGGCCGCCCGCATGGGCGACAAGGCATCCGGCGACCTCAAACTGCCGACCATCGAGGACAAGCTCGAACGCACCGACGCACTGATCGACTTTTTCGTCAGCGGGCGCCGCAACCGCGTCACCCCCATCGCACCCAAGCCCGACATGCGCTTGCAGGCGGTCATCCATCGCCATGGCAAGACCCCGACCCTGGTCGATCTCGGCCCGCTCGACGGCGTGCTCGGTGCCGACGTGACTTCGGCCGACAGCGCCAGCACATTCCGCCGTCTGCACGGCATTCTGCTCGGCCCCCTGCAACCGCATCTGGCCGATATCAAGCGCCTGTTTCTGGTGCCCGACAGCGAGCTCTACAGCCTTCCTTTTGCGATGCTGCAGGATGCCGACGGCCGCTATCTCGACGAAGTCTATGATACCCGCATCATGACCCGCGCCGATGCGCTTTTCTTTACCGACCGCAACACCCGACTGACCCCGGGCAACAAGGCGTTGCTGGTCGGCGGCCTCGACTACGCCGGTGCTGCCAATCAGCTGCCCTCGACAAAGACCGAGATCGATACCGTCGCGGCCGACCTCAAGAAGCGTGATCTCAACATCACCTTACTGTCAGGCGACGGCATCGGCGAGCCCGCGATCCGTCACGGCGCCGAAGGCGCATCCCTGATCCATCTGGCTACCCACGGTTTCTACAAGACCGCTACCGATCGCACCGATGCGCTGTGGCGCAGCGGCCTGGTCGCCGCACGTCCCAATCTCAGCCGCCCGCCACAGCGCGACGACAATGACGGCGTGCTCTATGCCAACGAGCTGATGAACTGGGATCTGTCCTCGGCCGATCTCGTCGTGCTGTCGGCATGCCAGACCGCATTAGGCGATCCCAGCCGGGTCGGCAGCGTCCGCGGACTCCCCACCGCTCTTGCCATCGCCGGTGCCCGGCGTTCGCTGCTGACGCTGTGGGAGGTCGCCGATGAAGGCACCGCCAATTTCATGGCGCGCCTCTACCAGGTCTTGGCTGACGATGATCTCGACTATGCAAGCGCCTTGCGCAAAGTCCGCATCGAGGCGATGCACGGCAAGATCAAGGCCGCCGAGGATCCATCGGTCTGGGCGGCGTTCGTGTTTTTCGAGAGCTAGCTTGGCCGACGATTACGCTCCGCTGAATCCGGTCAGGAATGCGTCGAGGCAATCCTGGATCGCGTCGATACCGTAGCCGCCCTCCTGCACGACGAGGGTCGGCAGCGCGAGGGATTTCATCTTGTCGCCGATGCTGCCGAAATCCTTCGCATCGAGCTTCAAGATGCCGATCGGATCGTCGCGATGGGCGTCGAAGCCGAGCGCCACCACGAGGACATCGGCGCCGAAGCTGCGCACGCGGTCGATCGCCTTGTCGAGCGCTGCATTCATGTCACTGCCGCCGGCGCCGGGAGGCAGCGGCAGGTTCACGTCGAACCCCTCGCCTGCGCCGTGTCCGGTCTCGCTCGCATAGCCCGTATAGAAGGGCACGAAATTGGTGGGATCGCCATGCACCGAGATCGTCAGCACATCGGAGCGGTTGTAGAAAATCTGCTGCGTGCCATCGCCGTGGTGCACGTCCACATCGATGATGGCGACCTTGCCGAACCGGCTGCGCAATCGCTGCGCGGCAATGGCGCTGTTGTTCAGATAGCAGAACCCGGTCGCACGATCGGCGCGGGCATGATGGCCGGACGGTCGGCACAGCGCATAGGCGGCCCGGCCGCCATCGAGAATGGCGTCAGCGCCGGCCACTGCGGTTTCCGACGAGCGCAGGATAGAGCGCCAACTGTCAGGACCCATCGGCACCGACAAATCGCCGAGATACCATCCCACCTGCGCGATGAAGCCTGTCGCAGGACAATCGCGACGCGCTGGCTCTTCCGGCCGTCCGCTCCAATACGGGAAATATTGCGGCCACACTTCGGGGCCGTGGTCTGGAAGCTGCGCCCAGTTGTCCCAGGCGGTCTCCAGAAAGCGAACGTAAGCTTCTGTATGCACGGTGAGCGCCGGCGCGGTGCCGTATTCGGCCGGCTTTTCAGGCGTGATTCCGTGCCGAGACAATGCGCCGATCAGGCGCTCCGTGCGCACGGGCGAGTCCTTGATCGGCACGAAGCGGCCATAGCGCATGAATTGCTGCGGCGAATGAATCGCCTGATCCGGGTGATAGAAAGCGCGCATGCATCATCCTCTGCCGTTCGACTGGTGCAAAGACCAGAGCCGAGGTCCGAGGTACTCGCATGATCGATCCGCCTCGTGAAGCGCAGTTGGCGGCAGCCCACATCAGCGCAGCGCGCATGCAACGGCGGCCAATCGATCGCGCGGCTCGCGTGTGATTGCTCCCACCCGATTCAACTTATAGTTTTACCTGCGACATGCACATCTATAAGCTTGAGCAACACTCTCATATCGTATATACAATCAGATGTCCGGTTTCGATCCCGCCAAGGAAGCGAAGAATCTCGAGAAGCACCACATCTCGCTGGAGCGGTGGGTCGATCTGACTGTTGTGGCTCTGGTCCGCGATGATCGCTTTGACTATGGCGAGCCTCGCTTCCGCGCTTACGGACTGATCGACGGAAAGCTCTACTGCCTCGTCTTCACGTTGAGAAACGGCACCAAACGCCCGATCAGCCTGCGACGGGCGCATGCCAAGGAGTTGAAGCGCTATGTCCCGTAAGCCCAAAGAGCCTGTGTTCGACGACGATAACCCCGAATGGACGGCGGAGGATTTCGCCATCGCGACCCGCTTCGAGCCGGGCATCAAGGCAAGTGATCTCACCCCCGAGATCCTTGCGAACGTCGCGAGGCGCGGCCCGCAAAAAGCGCCGACCAAGGTCCCCGTCTCGCTGCGCCTCAGCAGCGATGTCGTGAAGCACTTCAAGGACACCGGCCCCGGCTGGCAAAGCAGGATCGACGAGGCGCTGCGCAAGATCGCAAAGGTTTAAAGCAGCCGGGCGACGGTCAAGGTCACACCAGCCGGCTCTGCGCCGCCGCCGCCTTGATGAAGCTGGCGAACAGCGGATGCGGCTCGAACGGACGCGACTTTAGCTCGGGGTGATATTGCACGCCGATGAACCACGGATGATTCTCATATTCGACGATTTCCGGCAGCACGCCGTCCGGCGACAGGCCTGAGAACTTCAGGCCGTGCTTTTCGAGCCGCTCCTTATAGGCCGTGTTGACCTCGTAGCGGTGGCGGTGGCGTTCGGAAATTTCGAGCGCGCCGCCATAGACGTCCGAGACCTTGCTGCCCTTGGTCAGCGTCGCCGGATAAGCGCCGAGCCGCATGGTGCCACCGAGATCGCCGGCATTGGTGCGCTTCTCGAGTTCGTTGCCACGCAACCATTCGGTCATCAGGCCGACCACGGGCTCACTGGTTTCACCGAATTCGGTCGAGTTGGCGTCCTTGATGCCCGCGAGGTTACGCGCAGCTTCGATGACCGCCATCTGCATGCCGAAGCAGATGCCGAAATACGGCACGTTGCGCTCGCGCGCGAACTGCGCCGCACGGATTTTGCCCTCGGCGCCGCGCTGGCCGAAGCCGCCGGGCACCATGATGCCGTTGACGTGCTCAAGGAACGGCGCGGGGTCCTCGTTCTCGAACACCTCGCTCTCGATCCAGTCGAGATTGACCTTCACCTTGTTGGCGATGCCGCCATGGGAGAGCGCCTCGATCAGCGACTTGTAGGCGTCTTTCATGCCGGTATATTTACCGACGATGGCGATGGTCACCGCGCCTTCCGGATTACGGACGCGCTCATTGATGGTGTGCCATGATTTCAGCTGCAGCTCTTCCCTCGAGCTGATGCCGAAGGCCGCGAGGACTTCGTCGTCGAGGCCGGCTTTGTGATAGGCCTCGGGCACCGCGTAAATGTTGTCGACGTCGCGCGCCTCGATCACGGCGCTTTCGCGGACGTTACAGAACAGGCCGAGCTTGCGGCGCTCTTCCGTCGGAATATCGCGGTCGCAGCGGCACAGCAGGATGTCCGGCTGAATACCGATGGAGCGCAGTTCCTTGACCGAATGCTGGGTCGGCTTGGTCTTCAGCTCGCCGGCGCTCGGGATGTAAGGCAGCAGCGTCAGGTGGACGAAGATGGTGTCGCCGCGTGGCAGGTCGTTGCGCAACTGGCGAATGGCTTCGAAGAACGGCAGGCCCTCGATATCGCCGACAGTGCCGCCGATCTCGACCAGCACGAAGTCGTAGCCGTCATTGTCCGACAGCACGAAATCCTTGATGGCATTGGTGACGTGCGGGATCACCTGGATGGTAGCGCCAAGATAATCGCCGCGCCGCTCTTTGGTGAGGATATCCTGATAGATGCGCCCGGTGGTGATGTTGTCCTTCTTGGTGGCAGGACGTCCGGTGAAGCGCTCGTAATGGCCGAGATCGAGATCGGTCTCGGCGCCGTCGTCGGTGACGAACACTTCGCCATGCTGATAGGGCGACATCGTGCCGGGATCGAGACTGAGATACGGGTCGAGCTTGCGCAGCCGGACCTTGTAGCCACGCGCCTGCAACAGCGCGCCTAACGCCGCTGATGCCAGACCTTTACCGAGCGAGGAGACCACGCCGCCGGTGATGAAAATGTACCGCGCCATGGGACTTAACCTTTAAGGCCTCGATGCCGATTCGCCAAAACGAATCGCAGCTCCCGGCCGGGATCCGGCGAGGCTGTGGGTGACTGGGATTTCGATGTAATAACAGCCCCTTGATGGGGGCTGTTGAGACAGGATGGAAGCGTCCATCCTGCATGGCGCCAATGCGTTGGCGCGGATTACCGGGATTGGGGCGCCTGCGGGGTGCTTGGCGCCTCGTCGGCCTTCTTCAGGCTGTCGAGCACACCGCCAGAGGTCGGTGCCGTCAGAGGTGATGGGGCGCCCTGCTGGGTCGCCGGCGCGCCGGTCGGCAGGATGGTGCTCGGGCCGCGATTATAGGTCGCCAGCCAGGACAGGAACATGCTGGTGAGGAAGAAGCCGACCGCCAGAAAGGCCGTTGTGCGGGTCAGCAGGTTGGCTGTGCCGCGGCCGGTCATGAAACCACCGCCGCCCCCGCCGCCGCTACCGATACCCAGGCCGCCGCCTTCCGACTTCTGCAGCAACACGACGCCGATCAGCGCCGCAACGATCATCAGATGAATAACGATAATGACGCTTTGCATCGTGTCCTTCCATCGCAAGCACGCCGCGCCGATCGCAGGCTGCAGTTTCATTGCTTGCGGGTTTTGAATCCGCAGGTGTCTACACGATGGTGTTCGAAATTGCCAACCCTTTGGACGGAAACCTCAAAACTCTCCGGTGCGACGCAACTCGTCGCGAGCTGCCGCGGATTTATGGGCATCCGGCGGCAATTGCCAGAAAATCTGCCGCCTTCAGGCTGGCGCCGCCGACCAATGCGCCATTCACATTCGGCACGGCCATCAACTCCTTTGCATTCGACGGCTTCACCGAGCCGCCATACAGGATCTTGATCGACGGCCCCTCATTCTTGAAACGCTGGTTGAGGTGATCGCGGATAAACCTATGAACTTGCTCGATATCCGCCGTCGTCGGGGTCAAACCAGTGCCGATCGCCCAGACCGGTTCATAGGCCACGATCAGATTGCCGGAGGTGCAGTCGTCCGGCAGCGATCCCTGAAGCTGGGCGCCGCAGACATCGAGCGTCTTGCCGGCATCGCGCTGCGCCTGGGTTTCGCCGATACAGACGATCGCAGAGAGTCCGGCGCGCCACGCGGCCAAGGCTTTCTCGCGCACCACCGCATCGGTCTCGCCGTGATCGGCGCGGCGTTCGGAATGCCCGACGATCACAGCGGTCGCGCCGGCATCCGCA
>JAPLPC010000329.1:13874-16472 GCA_026400425.1 Hyphomicrobiales bacterium
CATTTCGGCACCGACGTCGCCGGTGTGAGCACCCGAGGCCTTCGTATGGCAATCCTGCGCGCCCACCGTCACGGGATGTGCGCCCTCCTGGCCGAAACTGGCCGCCTTGGCTGCGAAGGCCGCCAACAGCGTGACCGGGGGGCAGATCAACAGGTCCGCTTTCTCCAGCACTTCCGGCGCATCGCGAAGGATGGATTCGAACTCCGACACGGATGCCTTAAGGCCGTTCATCTTCCAATTGCCGGCGATCAACGGACGAATGGCATCGGTCATGAGGTGGTTCCTGCAGCGATTTGATTAAACCAGGCTTTGAGCTAACAGAGCCGGCGCGGAGGCTCAAGCTGGCCCGGTGCCGCGCTGTGCACGGTGACGCTGCACATCATCCGCGGTCGGATCCGGCGCATTGGGGTCGAAGCCGCGCCAGCCGGCAGCGGCCAATTGATCGCGGCGGGCGCCGATATCCACGGAGGATGGATCGAGCACGGCCTCGAACTCCTCCCTCCGTTCAGCCGCGACTTTGGCGCTGACCAAGGATCCGCCGCGGCGGATGCTTTCGGCGTAAATCTCGGCCTCGTTGGTGGCAACGCCGGCCTCGGCCAACATGCCGATGGCGCCTCCCGCGGCCCCGGCCACCGCTGCACCGGTCGCGGCGGCGGCGAACCATCCGGCGGCAACCACCGGGCCGAGGCCTGGAATGGCGAGCAGCCCCAGGCCGGCCAGAAGCCCGCCGAAGCCGCCGAAACCAGCGCCGATGGCAGCACCTTTCCCGGCGCCTGCCGCAAAATCCGGCGCGTACCATTTGTCGGCATTGTTGGCGATCACGCTGATGTGGTCGTCGGCAATGCCGGCCTTGCGCAAGCGGCTCACGGCGGATTGCGCATCGACGTAATCATCGAACAGGCGGGAGATCGTCACTGTGGTCATCGGCATCCTCGCTCACTCCGGCTGAGCCGAGATGTTGCCCTTGTAATCGACGCTCACACGGACCCGCTTACCTGCAAGCACAGCCGTTCCCCGCCAGATCCCCTGGCTATCATTGGTCAATTGGGACACGTCGGAATAGCCCTGAGACGTCAAACGATCACGCGCCTGTCCCTGGGAAAAGCTGTTGGCGCCCGGCGTTGGCGCTGGTGTCGGCGCCGGACCGACGCTCGGGTTCTCCATGGCAGGATTCTGCTGCGCCGAGGCAGGCCACCAAGCCGGCAACAATGCCAGCGAGAAAGCTGCAATGGCGATTGTGGCTCGCGCCCGACCCCGCATGATACTCCCCCGACTGGCTTTTGCTCTGCTGCATCAAGCGGCTGGACCGATGGAAGTTCCATGGTCCGAACCATGGGCAACCGTCTGAAACCGCTTCAATCCGTCCCGTTCCATCCGGTTGCGAGCGGGGGGTTGCCACTTTATGATGCGCGTCCTATTCGGCAGTGGCGGCACGCGGTTTGAGCCGCTGGCGCAAGCCGGTTTCCCTCCTGACAGACAAGATTGGCCCCATGCTTCGAGGAATACGCAAAGCGTCATCCAATTGGGTTGGCAAGACGATTATGACCGTCGTGATGGGCGTGCTGATCGTCAGCTTCGGCGTCTGGGGCATCGGCGATGCCTTCAAGGGCTATAGCCAGTCCAAGGTCGCAACCATCGGCTCGACGGAGGTCACCACCGAGCAGTTCCGTCAGTTGTTCAGCGACAAGCTGCAGCAGATCGGGCGCCAGTTCGGCCGCCCGCTGACGCCCGATCAGGCGCGGGCCTTCGGCCTTGACCGCCAGGTGCTGCAGCAGGTCATCGCCGAAGCTGCCCTGGACGAGGACGCCCGCCGCAAGGGCCTCGGCGTGTCCGACGACGAAGTGCTGCGCCAGATTATGTCCGACTCCAACTTCCAGGGCATGAACGGACAGTTCGACGGCGCCCGCTTCCAGCAATTGATCCGCTCGCTCGGCTATACCGAGCAGCGCTACATCGCCGAACAGCGCAAAGTCTCGCTGCGCCGCCAGATCGCGTCCACGCTGACGACGGGCGTTGAGGCGCCGAAGCCCATGGTGGAGGCGCTCAGCCGCTACCAGAACGAGCAGCGTACCATCGATTACGTGAAGCTGGATGCCGCCCAGGCCGGCACCATCGAGGCGCCCTCGCCGGAAGTCCTTGCCGCCTATTTCGACGAGCGCAAGACCCAGTTCCGCGCCCCCGAATATCGCAAGATCGCGTTTCTGGCGATGACACCGGAAGAAATGGCGAAATGGTCCACCGTTTCGGACGAGGACGCCCGCAAGATCTACGACGAACGCAAGGACCGCATTTCGACGCCGGAGCAACGACAGATCTCGCAGATCGTGTTCCCGAATGCCGAGGAAGCCAGTGCCGCACGTGCCAAGCTCAATGACAGCTTCTCGTTCGAAGACCTGGCCAAGGAGCGCGGCCTCAAGCCCGCCGATATCGAACTCGGCATGGTCAGCCGCGCCGGCATCCTCGATCCCAAGGTGGCCGATGCCGCGTTCTCGCTGGCGCCGGATGCGATCAGCCAGCCGGTAACCGGCCGTTTCGGCACCACCATCGTCAAGGTCGGCAAGATCCAGGCCGGCAACACGCCGAGCTATGACAGCGTGG
>JAPLPC010000472.1:0-4240 GCA_026400425.1 Hyphomicrobiales bacterium
CGCAGTTCGGCAGCTTTGGATAGTTTCTCGCGCCATGGCTGCAGATAGGCCACATCGCGCATCAGGATGTGGCTGGGTTCATCGAGATTGTCCGGCATCTGCACGGCCAGCACGCCGCCCGGCGGCAGGCTGCCGGCGAGGCGCTTCAACTGCTTGATGTGATCAGGCACCCATTGAAATACCGCATTGGCGAACAGCACGTCACTGCCGGACGGCGGCACCCAGTGGGCGATATTGGCCTCGACGAACGTCTGCGCGGGCAGACGCTCGCGTGCCTGACGCAGCATGTCGGCCGACGTATCGACGCCGATCACGGCCGCGCCGGGCCAGCGCTGGACCAGAAGCTCCGTCGAGTTACCGGGGCCGCAGCCGATATCGACGACTTTCCGCGCATCGGCCATTGGCACCTGCGCGAGAAGATCCCGCGCCGGGCGGGTCCGCTCATCCTCGAATTTCAGATATTGCTGCGCGCTCCAGTCAGCCATCTCGCGGTTTTCCTTTAGCGCGTCAGCTTCTTGTACTTCACGCGATGCGGGATGATGCTGTCCTGGCCGAGGCGGCGCATCTTGTCCTTCTCGTAGTCCTGGAAGTTGCCCTCGAACCATTCGACGTGGCTGTCGCCCTCGAAGGCCAGGATATGCGTCGCGATACGATCGAGGAACCAGCGATCATGGCTGATGATGACCGCGCAGCCGGCGAAATCTTCCAGCGCCTCTTCGAGCGCGCGCAGCGTATCGACGTCGAGATCGTTGGTCGGTTCGTCGAGCAGCAGCACGTTGGCGCCGGACTTCAGCATCTTGGCCAGATGAACGCGATTGCGCTCACCGCCCGACAACGAGCCGACCTTCTTCTGCTGATCGCCGCCCTTGAAGTTGAAGGACGAGCAATAGCCGCGTGAGTTGACTTCCTTCTTGCCGAGCAGGATCAACTCGTTCTTGCCGGAAATCTCTTCCCAGACGGTCGCCTTGTCGTCGAGCGCATCGCGCGACTGATCGACATAGCCGAGATGCACGGTCTCGCCGATGGCGATGGTGCCGCCATCCGGCTTCTCGAGCCCGGTGATCATCTTGAACAGCGTCGATTTGCCGGCTCCGTTGGGGCCGATGACGCCGACGATGCCGCCCGGCGGCAGCTTGAAGGTCAGATCGTCGATCAGCAGATGATCGCCAAAGCCTTTGTTGAGGTGTTCGAAGTCCACAACGTTGTCGCCGAGCCGCTCGGCCACCGGAATGGTGATCTGAGCGGTCTGGCCCTGCTTCTCGCTGGCCTGCTTGAGCAGGTCCTCATAACGCTGGTAACGCGCCTTCGACTTGGCCTGACGGGCCTTGGGAGACGACGCGATCCACTCCTGCTCGCGTTCCAGAGTCTTCTGGTGCGCGGCATCCTCGCGGCCTTCCTGGGCCAGGCGCTTCTGCTTCTGCACCAGCCAGGACGAATAGTTGCCCTCGTAGGGAATGCCCTTGCCGCGATCGAGTTCGAGGATCCACGACGTCACGTTGTCGAGGAAGTAGCGGTCATGGGTCACGATCAGGATGGCGCCGGGATAATTGCGCAGATGGCCTTCCAGCCATGACACCGACTCGGCGTCGAGATGGTTGGTCGGTTCGTCGAGCAGCAGCAGTTCCGGTGCATCGAGCAATAGTTTGCACAGCGCCACGCGGCGGCGTTCACCGCCCGAGAGCTTGCTGACGTCGGCATCGTCGGGCGGACAGCGCAACGCGTCCATCGCCTGATCGACCTTGCTGTCGAGATCCCACAGGCCCTGGGCCTCGATCTCGTCTTGCAGCTTGGTCATCTCGTCGGCGGTTTCTTCCGAGTAGTTCATCGCCAGTTCATTGTAGCGATCGAGGATCGCCTTCTGCTTGGCGACCCCGAGCATGACGTTCTCGCGCACGGTCAGCGCGGCATCGAGATGCGGTTCCTGCTCGAGATAGCCGACACGGGCGCCCTGCGCGACCCAGGCCTCGCCGGTGTACTCCTTGTCGAGCCCGGCCATGATCTTGAGCAGCGTCGATTTACCGGCGCCGTTGACGCCGAGCACGCCGATCTTGGCGTCCGGGTAGAACGACAAATGGACGTTATCCAGCACCTTGCGGGTCGGATAGGCCTTGGTCAGACCCTGCATGAAATAGACGAACTGGCGAGCCATCGTGATCCTTGAAACCGGTGCGAGGCGTGAAATCTGGGTTGTCGCTGATGTAGCGGCGCCGTCGCCAAAGGGCAACCGGGGGTCTTAAGCATTTGGTAACGCTAGCGTCCGCAGCCGCCGGATTCGGGACAATTCAAACTGCTTTTTAACGACTGCGGTCGAGAGTGCCGGCAGGGCGATTAACGACGCCCCTCGCGACTGAAGTTGCGAGCAGACCGGCGGAGCCCGTCATGGCGACCATTGCTTCAACACCCTCACCCGCGCGCAGCGAGCAAAGCTCGGAACAGCCGGGCTTACTGCGCGAAATTCGCCAGTTCTGGCAGACGTTTTTCGTCGCGGCCTTCAATCCATACCATCCCGAGCAGCATTATATGCGCGGTCCCGGCCCGGCTTGCCGTGCCAAGGAAACCGCCCCGACGTCACATTGAGCTGATCGCCGCCAAATTGCCCTGCCCGGCGCTTGCACGCTTCGGCGTGCCGCGCGATGTCTCCATCCCCGACGGCATCTGAACGCCGTCATCCAGCGGATGGACCGACCTCATGACGCAGCTGCGCTGTGCAATCCTCGACGACTACCAGAACGTGACTCTCAAGCTGACCGACTGGTCCGTATTAGGCGATCGTATCGCTGTCACGGTGTTCGACAAGCCATTCACCTCCGCCGACGAGGCCGCGACTGCGCTGAAGGATTTCGAGATCATCTGCGCCATGCGCGAGCGCACGCCGTTTCCGCGCGCGATGTTCGAAGCGCTTCCGAGCCTGAAGCTTCTGATCACATCCGGCATGCGCAATGCCGCCATCGATTTCGAGGCCGCCAAAAGCCACGGCGTCACGTTGTGCGGGACGGCCATGGTAGGCAATCCGACCGCGGGCCTCACCATCGGCCTGATGCTCGAATTGACGCGCAGGATCGGTTTCGAACATGCCCGCATGGCCGCCGGCGAACCGTGGCAGGTGACGCTGGGCGAAGATATCGAGGGCAAGACGCTCGGCATCGTCGGCCTCGGCAAGCTCGGCACCAAGGTGGCGAAGATCGCGCAGGCGCTCGGCATGAAGGTGCTGGCCTGGAGCACCAACCTCAAACCCGAAACCTGCACTGAGGCCGGCGTCTCCTACGCCACCAAGCACGACCTGTTCGCGCAGTCGGACGTGATCACCATTCATACGGTGCTGAGCGATCGGTCGCGCGGGCTGGTGTCGCGGGAAGATCTCGCACGGATGAAGCCCACGGCCTATCTGATCAACACCGCCCGCGGGCCGATCGTCGATGAAGCCGCTTTGCTGGAAGCGTTGCAGGCACGAAAGATCGCAGGCGCGGGTATCGACACCTATTCGCACGAGCCGTTGCCCATCGACAGCCCGCTGCGCAAGCTCGACAATGTCGTGATCACCCCGCATCTCGGCTATGTCACCGCCGAGAATTACAAGCGCATCTATGCCGAGATGATCGAGGGCATCGACGGCTTTTTGAACGGCAACCCGGTGCGCCCGCTGAACTGACGCTTCTAAATGGTGGGCAAAGGCACCCTTGAGCCGTGCCCACCATTTGCATCTCGGGCTGAGGTGGTGGGCACGCTTCGCTTTGCCCACCCTACATGTGCGTCAAAGAAAAGGGGCGCGGTGTTTGCACACCGCGCCCGTTTTACTTCAATTCAGTTGCCGGAAATCAGCGAACCATGACCGGCGCCGGCAATGGCTGGATCGAGGTCGGCTGGCTGCCGGGTAGCGGGGCCACATTGGCACCCGCTGCGGCATTGGCGCTTGGACCGGGCACCGGTGCCGCCGATGCGGTCGTCGCCGGCGCCTTGCCAGGCCACACCACCACGCGGGTGCCGACCTTGGCGCGCTCGAACAGATCCGCCACGTCGTCGTTCAGCATGCCGATGCAGCCCGACGACACCGACTTGCCGATGGTCGACGGCTGGTTGGTGCCGTGAATGCGATAAACGGTGGAACCGAGATACATGGCACGTGCGCCCATCGGATTGCCTTCGCCGCCGGCCATGAAGCGCGGCAGATACGGCTGACGCTCGATCATCTCCGCCGGCGGATGCCAATCGGGCCATTCGGCCTTGCGGGAGATCTTCTGCA
>JAPLPC010000472.1:4265-8418 GCA_026400425.1 Hyphomicrobiales bacterium
AGCACATAGTAAAGATGGTAGTTCGGCGTATCGACGATGATCGTGCCCGCCGGCTCCTTGGTGACGAAGCTGACCTCCTGCCGGCGCAGATTCGGCGGCAATTGGACCGGGCCAGCGTCGGGCTGTTCTTCCGGCGGCAATGAGGCCACCATGACCGAGCGGCCATTGGCGCCCATGTTTTGACCCGGCTGAACCGAGCCGGTCACCGGGCCACCTTGCGGAGCGCCATAGCTCTGGCCACCCACACCCTCTGGCGGACGCATGCCGCCATCCTGACCGCCACGATCCGAATAGATGACCGGCGGCGGACCAGCTGGACGACCATAGCGCGGATCGTCGGGCGACATCACAGGACCCTGCGGCACAGCGCGATCCGAATAGGCGGGGGCAGAGTTATACGACGGCGCATTGGCCGGGCGGCCGTAGCGCGGGTCATCCGGTGACATCACCGGCCCCTGATTGGTGGCAATTCCCGGACTGGACAGGCCACCCTGCGGACGGCCATTGCGCGTCTGGGTGTCGTCTTCGTCCAGGGCGTCGAAATCGGGCATGGCATCCATGGCACTGCCACGCGAGGCGGGTGCCGCCGGGTAGCCGCCAGGCTGGTAGCCAGGCTCTGCCGGGATCGAATAGCCACTATTCGATGCAGCCGGGTAGCCCTGCGCAGCCGCGAGCGAGAGCCCGGCAGCGCTGCTGAGAGCTACGGTCGCGAACGTCGTCAGAATACGCTTGATCATCATTGCCCTTGTCGAAGCTTCGAGCAGAAATCGGTTGAATGTCAGATCGCGTACGAACACGGCGCATTCAAGACAAATCCGGGGAAAAGCCCCGCATTTCCGTCACATTCGCACGATTGCGCGCCACCGTGGCCAACATGCCGCAGCCGATGCGCCATTAACACCGTGGTCATCATGCCTCATCTCTGCCGCGCATCATTTAACAAACGGTTCTCAAGGCGCTGCGCTATGGTTGATGAGCCCTGATTCGCCTCTTCAATCGGGCGCCTTCTGCGTGCTCACCGCGTTTCCCCGTTTCGAAAGCCTTCGCGCCTGTG
Source organism: Hyphomicrobiales bacterium (assembly GCA_026400425.1). Lineage (GTDB taxonomy): Bacteria > Pseudomonadota > Alphaproteobacteria > Rhizobiales > Xanthobacteraceae > Tardiphaga. The sequence goes on from JAPLPC010000472.1 coordinate 5,320, forward strand.
CCGAGGGCGGAATAGCAAGCCATGCTACCCGGCATTCGTTTCCTTTGCGCGGCCATCGTCCTCACCGTTTCTCTGGTCATTTTCGGCATGGGAGCCGCCGCGCTGCTGCGTAGCGCTCATCAAGAATTCGCTAACCTGCCCAACCGCCGCCCAGCACCGACGACCGTTTTCAGCCGGCAGCCCGAAACCGCTCCGGCGCTTGCGATGCTGCGGCTGGAACCCCGTGAAGACGCGCAAGCGACTGTGCCCGCCCCCACGGCGGCGGACCTTCCACCCGCAGACGTCTCGTTGAAAGAGGAAGCACCGACACTGACCTTGCCAGCCCCCATCGAACCGGCCCGCGTGGTTGCGGTCGCGGCCGAGAGCCAGTTGAAGCCCGAACCGACAGCTGACACAGGCCCGGTCCTATCGGCCGTCGAGCAGCCGCCGCGCGAGGTCGATTCCGTCAGGGCGCCCGTTCCGGCGCTCCCGCAGCCCACGGATGCCGCGGTTGAGCCGAGCGTCGCTATCGCCACGGCGTCCGTCGCGACGCCGGAGCCAACGGCGGTTGCGCCTGAGGCGACACCTGCCGCTGCTGCCGACCCTGCCGTTCCCGAGACCACGGCGAGCATTTCGCTACCGACGGCGTCCATCCTCGATCTGCCCAATGCGACGCTGACGGAAGAAGACGCTCAGCTGTCATCCAGCAAAGTCGCCGTGCTCGGCGGTCCGCCGATCGACACCAAGCCCGTGCCGCTGCCAAATGTCAGGCCGGCCGCTGAACGCCCCAAGGCGAAGCCGGCGAAGAAGGTGGTGAAGAAGCCCGCGGTGAAACGGACGCGCGCGGCTGCACGGGTGTTGCCGGCGTCACCGGCCCCGGCCCCCGCGGCACAGCAAAACGACCCGTTCGGGCTATCTCAACTGCGCTGAGCGCCGCGACGGCTCATGCCGGCCCGGTCGCGACCGGCGGACCGCCCTGCAAGCCCCATTCCGACCACGAGCCATCGTAAAGTGCCGAGCCGCGCACGCCGAGGCGATACAGTGCCAACGTCAGCACGGCAGCGGATACGCCGGAGCCGCAGGTGGTCACGATCGGCTTGTCGAGATGAAGCCCGGATGTCTCGAACGAGCTCCGCAACGAATCGAGCGACTTCATGGTGCCGGTCCCGGCATCGACCAGCTCGTTATATGGCAGACTGCGGCTGCCCGGAATGTGGCCCGACCGCAGCCCTGGCCGCGGCTCAGGCACACTGCCCTCAAAGCGACTGGCGGCGCGGGCATCGACCAGTTGCTCGGCCTTGGTGTCGAGATTGGCGATGATCTGGGCTTGGTTGCGCACATAGGACGGGTCGAATGTCGCGGTGAATTTGCCGGGCGTCGGCGTCACCTGACCGGCGTCCACCGGACGACCCTCCGCTCGCCACTTCTTCAAGCCGCCATCGAGAATGCGCACCTCGGCATGCCCGAACGACAGGAACATCCACCACGCGCGCGCCGAGGCCATCCAGCCACCATTGTCGTAGAGCACCACCGTATCATCCGACGAGATGCCGAGCGCACCGACATCCTGGGCGAACTGCTCCTGGCTCGGAAACATGTGCGGCAGGTCCACCGCATGATCGGACACCGCATCCACATCGAAGAACACCGCGCCCGGAATATGCGCGGCGCGATAGTCTTCGATCGGCGGCGGCAACACGCCGGGCATCTTAAAGGATGCATCGACGATCTTGACGCGGGGATCGCCGAGATGCGCGGCAAGCCATTCGGTGGAGACGAGCGGATCGGTGGTCATTGCAAGTTCCTTTGTCAGTGCAGCCGTCATTGCGAGCGCAGCGAAGCAATCCAGATCTTGGCGCGGCACACTGGATTGCCGCGTCGCTTCGCTCCTCGCAATGACGGCGAAAGGCAACGCAAATTATAGCTACTTCGCCTTCGGGGCGACTTTCTCCACCGTGCCGCCGGCATCGCGCCAGGCGGTGAAGCCGCCGCCGAGATGGGCGACCGGCTTCAGACCCATATCGGCCGCGGTCTTCGCTGCCAGCGCCGATCGCCAACCTGACGCACAGTGGAAGATGAACTTCTTGTCTTCCTGGAAGATCGGCTTGCCATAGGGGCTCTCCGGATCGATCCAGAATTCCAGCATGCCGCGGGTGCAGGAGAACGAGCCGGGGATTTTGCCCTCGCGCTCGATCTCGCGGGGATCGCGAATATCGACGATGACGACGTCGGGCGACTGCGCCGCCTTGACTCGACGCTCATGGTTTCGATCTGCGCGTTGGCTTCGTCGAGCAGCGCCTTGTAGCCGCGGGTGATCGTCTGGGTCATGCTTTTCTCACCAATTCCTTCATCGCGCCTTCGAGGCCTTCGATGGTCAGCGGATACATGCGTTCGGACAACAGGCGACGGATCAGGGTCGTGGATTCCGAATAATCCCAGTGCCGCTGCGCCACCGGATTGAGCCAGACCGTATTTGGATAGGTCTGAGTCACGCGTTCGAGCCACACCGAACCGGCCTCTTCGTTGACATGCTCGACGGACCCGCCCGGCACCATGATCTCATAGGGGGACATCGAGGCATCGCCGACGAACACCACCTTATAATCGTGCGCATATTTATGCAGCACGTCCCAGGTCGGCGTACGATCGGTGAAACGACGCTTGTTCTGCTTCCAGACGCCTTCATAAAGGCAGTTGTGGAAGTAGAAATACTCCATGTGCTTGAACTCGCTCTTGGCGGCCGAGAACAATTCCTCGACCTGCTCGATATGCGAGTCCATCGATCCGCCGATGTCGAAGAACACCAGCACCTTGACGGCGTTGCGCCGCTCGGGCCGCATATGAACGTCGAGATAGCCGTGATTGGCGGTCTCGCGGATGGTGGTGTCGAGATCGAGTTCGTCGGCAGAGCCGGTGCGGGCGAACTTGCGCAGCCGCCGCAGCGCCACTTTGATGTTGCGGATACCAAGCTCGACATTGCCGTCGAGATCCTTGAATTCACGCTTGTCCCAGACCTTGACGGCACGGCGGTGACGGCTCTTCTCCTGGCCGATGCGAACGCCTTCGGGATTGTAACCCTCGGCGCCGAACGGCGATGTGCCGGCGGTGCCGATCCACTTG
>JAPLPC010000081.1:0-8162 GCA_026400425.1 Hyphomicrobiales bacterium
CGGCTCCCGGCTCCGACCGGGGCTTTCGGGATCCGAAGGTGAGCCGCGATGACCATCATCCGAAGAAAACACACCTCCCGCTACGCTGCATTTCCAAACGCAATCTGGGAAGACGAGCGCATCGGTGTCGATGAGAAGGGCGTGCTCGGCTATTTGCTGTCGCGCCCGCCAAATTGGAACGTCCATCTGTCGCAGGTGGCGCGGGCGATGCGTGTTGGCAAAGATCGCATGCAGCGCATCTTCCGTACATTGATCGCAGCCGGCTATGTCGCGCGCGAGACGATCCGCAATGAGAACGGCGTCATTGTTGCCTTGGAGTATGTCATTCGCGATGAGCCAGAGCTTGTACAGGAAGGAGATGGGCTGACGGCCGACACCGATGAGGACAGTGACGTGTTTCAACCGCAGCCTGAAAACCCGGCTCCGGGTAGGCCGGCGCCGGGCAAGGCAGCTGGATATAAAGAAAGGAAGATACTAAATACTGATTATACTAAACATTCTTCTCTTACAGAGAGCTCTACTGCTGCGCGCGCGCGACCCAGCCCGAATACACCGCATCTTCGCCCCGAAGAACTGCAGGCTCGGATCGCGTCTCGGCTGGGCGAAGGAGACGCAGCCCTTGGTTACGAGATGCTCTGCAAGTTGAGCGACAGCGAGATGGATCAGATCACTGCGCAACAGCGGTCGGGCAAGCTGTCCGAAGAAGGCTTGGCAAGGGTTCGACTCAAATTGCTGACGGGGAGGGACGCATGATGAGCGTCGCTCCGGTGGAACGCCTAGCCAGGATTGCGACGAAGCTTCGCAGAATCGACGATGCCGACATGGCGTGGTTGGCAGAAATGATCGAGGCGCTTGTCCGCGTCGGCAGTGGTGGTGATCGCTGCTCCGACACCTTGCAGATTGAGGCCCCGGCGCTGGTAGAGCGAGCTGATCCCTTCGATCGCCACGATATGCATCCGCGGTTTGCGGCGGTGCTGAACAGGCTCCGGCGCCGGCTTGGCGATGCCAATTGCGGATCCTGGATACTGAAGCTTAGTTTTGTCGACGAGGTAGCCGGGGTCGTCACGCTGGCGGCACCGAACAGCTTCATCGCTGACCATGTCAACGCTCAGTTCGATGTGAAGCTGTTGGACGCATGGAAAGCTGAAGAGCCGTCAGTGCGGCGTGTGGAGGTGCGTTGCCCGAGCAATTTAACCGCCGTCGACCGCCGAAAGGCGCCGACACCTGTTGCGGGACGACAGACATCATCAAAATCGGTCCCAAGCACCGCTGGAGGCACGGTGAAAACTCAAGGCTAAGCGAGGGGCAGGAGATGGTGCATCGCGGCCACACCCACCCCCCGCCAAGGGACCGTACGCGGCGTTTTCTTTCTCGCACGGGGTCGCAGCCCATGAGATTTCGCTAGTAGATCACTTTACATGCGGTACACGCGAACGCGTGCACGCACGTGTGTTCTGCACGCATCTGACAAAGAGCGAAGAGCAGCCCATTCCATCTCAGAAGCTAAAACTTCCAGACGTTTGAGAGCGATAAAGAGGTCACGACCCAACCTGCTGTAGCATGACGGTGTGCATCAATGACCGCGGCCCCTTCGTGCGCGGCCGGTGCATCGATCTCAGCCACGCCGCAGCGCGCGCGCCGCATGGTCGGGTTGGCCCGCGTCACTGTGGAATGACCGGAACAAGGAAGTGGCTTGAGAGGCCTTCGCCGGAATACGCAATCCTCCGGCGTGATTTGGCGCAAGCTCGATACTCAACAATTACCGACGGCGTTCTGCAGGCTAGGCAAACAGTTTAGAGCAGTGTAGGGACGATCGCGAAATATCCGCTATCTGATCACCGGTCCCTTGGGGCGTCGCCATGCCTTGCGTTCCGACTTTTTCGATTCGGCCTCATGACAATATCGGCTTTGCAATCTTTGCTGCATGGCCCAAAGGTCACGTCGAGCAGCTAGTCGGGCTATTCGATAGCCCCATGGATGCCGAGAGGTGTGTCGAGCAGCATTCCACGGAGTTCATTGCTCAAGTCGGTCCTCCGTCAAAGCGTGCGACTGCTGGCGAATAGGCGTTGATCCGCCCAGACGACAGCATGCCGAGAGGTGACCGAGTTTTTAAGTGGAAGCGCTGGAGGCCGATATTGGCGCACTCGTATTCTGGCAACAAGCTCCTGCCTTGAACCGAGCCGGACCTCACAGCCGTATCTGGAAGCCGTCCGATGTTTCGCCCGGGCGGCTTTTTGACGTCTGGGGCGCCCATGCTCACGTCGCTAATATGAAACCTTCACGGTTGGTCCCTCGTATATGAGCGGTATACGGGAGGCGCGAATGCCTTATGAAGTTCGAATTTCAGGCTGCCCGAAGTGGCCACCATGTCCGGGGTGCGGGGCGAAAATGATCACGATAGGACGTAAAATGAGGCGGAACGGCTTCGAATGGTGCGCCTACCAATGTCCGAACTGTCGGCACAGCGAGACATCCGATCCTGTTAAATATGACGTTGGCCCATCGAATAATTAAGGGAACTCAGCCATTTAGCCGCAGCAAGGGCAGTGCAAGATTATTCGTCACCGTCCTGATATGCGGCGGCAATCCAACGCTCGATCAGGATGTCCGTATCTTTCCAATGGACCGCGATTGAAGAGGCACCACGCTCATAAGCGAGCGTCGCCATTCTCGCAATCGCAGCCAGTGCGGCTGCCTCGGCAGACTTAAGCTCGGGAGAGGTTTGAGGAGTCGGCGGCTCAGTCGCCAAGCAGTAAACAAGGCGGCGGGCATCGTCGTCAAGACTTTGCAACGCCGACCTCATAACCGCGCGACAATATCTAGCTTTAAGATAGCTAATTCTATTAGGCATCATCGCCTGCTAGCACATCCCGGAGATTGAGTGTGTGCGATAGGCGACACAATTGGTGTTTCTAAGTTTCTTGGATCCCGCACTTCGCGCCCACAGTGCGGGAGCCGGCATGCTCAGTTGATTTCGACGAACCGAAGCGACTGGCTCTTTGCCACCCGGTCCAAAGCCCCAACGACGTTATTGTCGTCTAGGACGTCCAGCAGTGCCTCGACAGTCAGTTTTGGGTCCCGAGGCCCAGGCTCAATATAGCGCCCAAGGATCTCGTGAGACTCCGTCAGCGCCGTCACCAACAATCCCACGTCCGTTTGAGCGCTCATCCGGCCTTCCTCTTGGAGGCAGGCTTGGCGGCGGCTTTCTTGGCCGGCGCGGCAGCGGGTTTCTTGCCAGCGATTGGAAGCAACATCTCACGCTGGCCGGCCGCCTTCTTGGCTGGTCGCTTTGTTTTAGCAGGTACAGGATCGCCGCCTCTGATGCTCTGCTTCAAAGCAGTCATCAAATCAACGATGTTAGTGCCCGAGCGCGGTTGCCCATGCGGCTTCACGATGGCTCCGGATCGCTTCTGATTGATCAGATCGACTAGCGCCGTCTCATATCGATCTTCAAACTTGCCGGGATCAAAATCGGCAGCTTTCGATTCGACGATGTGTTGGGCAAGATCCAGCATTTCCTTAGTCACATTCACATCTTGAATGTCGTCGAAGTACTCGTCTTCACTCCGAACTTCGTAGGGATAACGAAGCAGGGTGCCCATAAGTCCATTCTTGAGCGGCTCAAGCGCGATGATGTGCTCCCGACTGGTCAATACAAGTCGGCCGATTGCGACCTTGTCCATCTGCCGGATTGTTTCGCGGATCACGGCGTACGCATCGTGGCCAACTTTTCCATCGGGCACGAGGTAGTATGGACGGATAGCATAACGCTGGTCGATGTCTGACTTCGGAACGAATTCATCGATCTCGATTGTGCGCGTCGATTCGAGCGCTATGTTATCAAGCTCGTCCTTTTCAACTTCGATGTATGAATCCTTGTCGACCTTGTAGCCCTTCATGATGTCATCTGCATCGACTTCCTCGCCGGTGTCTGCATCCACTTTGAGATACTTAATCCGATGACCGGTTTTGCGGTTGATCTGATTGAAGCTGATTTTCTCGGAGTCAGACGTGGCCGGAAAAAGCGCCACTGGGCACGTGACGAGCGAAAGGCGGAGGAAGCCCTTCCAGTTAGCGCGCGGCGCCATGATCGATACTCTCTTTACTGGTCAAGGGTAAACTGGAGTTGACGCGAGCATCACGGTGAAGCTCAAGAGCGAGAAGGTGCGCTGATTTAATGTGGCCGATGATGATGGCATCATCGGTTGGTGCTGCCTGCATCAGCGCAGCTCCGAGGTGGCCGATGATCTCAAGCATGGCATCGTCTGGGCCAGCGTTGGCCTCCGAAACTGCCGGGACGATCGAGGGGCTGAAATTGCTCATGCGAGCCTCAGAGGTAACTGACGCTCGGGGCTGATGTGGCGATGGACAAGATCTTCGAGCCAGGGAGGGACATCTTCATAAGCAAGATCGCAGCGATCTTGTATCTCTCGAGCGACATCAGAAGTGACGTCACGCGACCAGTTTTCCGTGCTGTTGAAGGCAACGACGCAAAGCGGGTCGCTGTACTCGCCTTTGATCAGATCATTGATCACCGTTTCGAGATCAGTGCTACTTACCTCGGCCTCCCGCCACACGCAGCCGGAGTTGCTGCTGTCGACTACCAGATATACGGTGTCGTGCACGCCTAAAGGTACTACGGATGGGCTCCAATCCGAACGCATGATACGCAACTCCGCTACTGAACGGCGGACTCAAGCGAAGTCGGACTGATTCGTTCCGTCTAGAAATCGTTGCTGGACCCGTCTTTCTTGACCCCGCGGGCAACAATCTGCAGTGCACCATCCGGCAGCGGCCGCTGCAGGTCCTTAGCTTCGTCCCAAGGGGCACGCATCCAGACGTCGATCTCCGCGGGCTCGGTCAGGATCACCGGCATCGCCTTGGGATGAACGGCGCCGACCTCGGCGTTCGGCTCTGTGGTCAGGAAGGCGAAGAGGTCATTGGTGGTCTCGCCCTCGCGCACTTTCCGGACGGACGTCCAGCTGGTCCACATACCGGCGAAACAGACTAGCGGCCGGCTCTCGTCGAGGGCGAACCAGATGTCGCCACCGGCGTCGCGGTTGAATTCGCTGAACGACGACATCGGCACGATGCAGCGGTTCTCGACGCCTAGCCACCGCTTCCAGTGCTTGCTCGAGGTATTGCGGATGTTCGTCGTGCCGCCGTCGGGCTCCATCCGCAGAAGCTCCTTGAAGTCGACCGGTTTGCCTTTGGCCTCAAGCTTCGCCGCGCGCTTGGCGGTGGCGTCTATCAGGGCCTTCGACGACGAGGGCATGCCCCACCGGGCCATCGCGAGCTCGCGGCCACCGTCGGCGTTGCGGACGATCGGCGCCGGATAATCCGGGAAGATGCCGGGCATGGAAGGCAGGTTGCCGGCGCTATCGTGAGTAACGGCGAACAGCTGTCGGATCGCTGACTGGTTCTTTGTCATCGAATAGAGGTTGCACATCGGTGGCTCGGCCCTACCGCTCGTATCCTATTGACTCGTTCGTTCTTATTTTGTTCTAATGATTCATCACAGGGATCATGACAATGGGACTTGACCATATCAGGGCCGAGATCGAGCGCATGCGCGTTCAGATCAAACGGCAACAAAGAGACATTCTCGATCTGCAGAAGGCCGGAATCAATACGGCCTCAGCCGTTGCGCTGCTGGAGCGGATGCACACGAAAGTCGACGAACTGATCGGCGAGCGCAACCGGCTTACCGGCGAGGCGCGATCTGAGGCAAAAACCTATGCGTCAGGCAAAATCATCCATGGCACCCCGTCCTATCGCAGGGTGTGACCTATGTCCGCCGGACGGCGTCGGGTGAGCAGTTCGACACCCGCACTACGACCGTTGTCCTTCCCAACCGCTTCGAAGCTCCTAACCGAAAACACCCATGAACCACCCCGCGACCACCAATAGCGGCACGACAGCAACGGCAATCATAATAAGCGGCGACGGCTCGTTACCTTCATCGTTGGGCTTCTTAAATTTCATCTATCACTCCGTTGGTCGACGGCCGGTCCGGGCATTCAGCGGAGCTTGTCGGCCTCTCAGTAAGCCCTCGGGTATATCTACATGGCCCGCAGCGCTAGGATGCGCTGCATGGTCCGCTGGCTGCTTGTCGACTGGAGTAACGGCATCATAAGCGCCGCTTCGGGTGTCGCGGCCGTCGGTGTGCATATCGTCTGCCATGGTAGCCTCCGTTTGGGGCTCCAATGATCGTTAGTCTTTGTTGTTCCAGCCTCTTAGATCGCGTGAGGGATAGCCGTTTGAGCTTTCGGCTCGCCTGAACGATTGCCTTCAACTGTCTGTTTCATTCTTGGGAGGTTTGAGCTCGCCTTTAAGCCATCCCTCAGCGAGCTTCATTGGATCAGGATCGACCGCCGCAACGATGAACGTGCATTTCGGACACTCGTATGCATGAGTGACGTAACCAGAGCGTGCGGGCGTGTCGCGTCTTCGGCATGGTACGATAGTAGTTCCATCCCGAGACAGAATTCAAGCCGGCAAAATTCGCTCTCTAACCCTCGCGCGCTCACACCTGGATTATTGCTCATGAGTGCGGCAGCCTAGCCTGGGGTTAGCCATTCAAGCATTTCGTGGTTGTAAAATTCTAAAAAATTCAAATAACGGCGGCAAGCGTTTCAAAGTATATTCACTGACGAAAATTATCGTTCGTCATTTTTCCTTTCCTAAACGGAAGAGGATAAAGCCATTGGATTACCTAGACGGGCGCCCCCGCAGCGAGGGAAGGCAGATTTGAAGCCGAGGGATGGCGGATAAGAAGGACGGTACCCATCAGCGACGGTGTGTCCATATTCGGCAAGACGTTTAATCCGATGTCTTTCCTTCAGTCTGCGCTTTTGCCCACACTATCTGCCACATGCGCGTCTCGACTCCCAAGCGGCCGAGGCGTCCCGTCCGTGCTATCCTTGGCGGTCTGGTGCTCGATTTCTGAATTCAACTCGGCGCCGAAAAGAATGACGATGGTCGACATCCACATCCACATCATGAGCCCGATGGCGGCACCCAGCGAACCATAGGTCGCATCATATCCGGCAAAGTTTGCAAGATAATAGGAGAGCGCCGCCGAGCCGGCGAGCCAGGCAGCTGTGGCGACTATCCCGCCTACGGAAATCCATTTCCACTTCGGTGATCGGCGGCTCGGTCCGAAGCGATAGAGGATCGCAAGTCCCAGCAAAGTCATCGCGGCCAGGGCTGGCCATCGCCCGTAGGCGAGCACTAGCTCTCCCGCGCCGCCTAGGCCGATCGCCGACAGAATGACTGGCACTGCGACCACCATTCCGATAGCGCACAGCACGGCGAATAGGGCGCACACTGTGAAGGCGAGCGACACCGCATTAAGCTTGAAGAATCCGCGCTCTTCCCTTTCATCGTAGACCACGTTGAGGGCGTCGATGATGGCCTTCATGCCGCCGTTGGCGCTCCACGCTGCAAGACCGAGACTTACTGCAAAGGCAAGGCCGAGCTTGATATCACCCTTGGCCAGCACGCGCTGGACCTGTTCCTCGATGATCGAGTAAGTGCCGACGGGCAGCATGCCGGACAGCGTCGCGAGATGATCGTTGATTGTCGCAGGGTCGGCAAACAGCGCATAGGACGACACTAGTGCGGTGATCGCTGGAAAGAGCGCCAGCAGGCCGTAAAACACCACGCCTGCCGCAACGGCGAGGAGCCGGTCCTCATTGATCTGCTCGTAGGTGCGCCACAGGATGTCTTTCCAGCCGACGGCGGGGATCTCCCGCGGGGAATCGGCGGTCCGTCCGCGCCCACTTGCAGCGGCTGGCTCACGACCATCTGTCGCCTCGTCGTCATCGGAGCTGAGATAAGCGATCACGGTCGCCAGTGCGAGCAGCGCGAGCATTGGCTTAATCGACGGCGTCAGGTCCGATTGCTCTGCCATCGGGCTCTCCCTTGATGAGTATTCTCTGTCGGGAAAATGCTGTCACAATAAAGCCGTTCCTTCAGGTACGAAGCCCCAGGAGCAGATTTGACCTGCTGACGTCGACTGACGCGCGCATGAAGTGACCAAGCATGCAGCTGTCGAAAATATCTATGGCGCGCGAGGCCCCACCGAGCGAGGACAGACGTCGCGATGTGAGGTCGCGGAGCTGGTTCCTGGCCTCCGCCTAGCCGGTTGGATGGCTGAA
>JAPLPC010000081.1:8219-11517 GCA_026400425.1 Hyphomicrobiales bacterium
ATGGCTGAACGTCGCGAACGCTTACAACGCCCGCCTTGGCGAAACAGGCTAGATCGTGTTGCATCCAATCAGCTGGACGTGGCGCGGGTGCTTGTGGTCGACGACAAAGTACTCAGTAGCTCGATATCGAGGATGCACTGCTCCGCCATGAGCTAGCTGCGTATGTCCGGGGATGTTGGCCGCCGACCATATCGTTATCGCGAGCGGGAAACGACGCTCGGCATCGACAGAGATGCCCGAGCACTTGCAACTAGTCCAAAACCTAACTCGTAGGACTACTCGGGCGGCTGCAGTTCTTTGCTGTTGAGCCAACCGGCTGTTCTCGACTTTTCCGCATCCTTGCTGAGCGCATCGTTTGTGTTGCGCGTTTGCGCCGAGCGGTCTTGCTGACTGCTTTGCTGGGTTCGTGGGGCCATAGGGCACCTCCGGGTTAACTAAATAAACTATAACTCAGTCGGCGCTCTGCGTAAACTATTGAAAATGCTTGTGTAAATGCCTCAAAATCAGTGAATAGGGACTCTAACGGAACTCACTCCAAATGAGTGAATTGAGTAAGTAGCTAAACTGTCTCACGGTGTAACGTGGCCGATCTTCGCGATGAACGACTGCAAATCATGTTATCGCCGGAAGAACTGGCGGTGATTGATGACTTCCGCTTTCAGAACCGCATGCCGACGCGTGCCGCTGCTGTACGGGCGGTCTTGCGACGGTCGGGGACGTTGCCGGGCCTGGGATGAAGTCCAGTAATTACGGTGTCTTCAGCCGTGGCCCTGATGGCCATACGGATGGAGAAGGCAGCCCCAAGTAAGCGCCTGACTCTCGCGATCGAGTTTGTCTACTGGTCGTCCACAGGTGGCCGTCACGAACTCGATCAGAGGGGAAACAGCCCACAAGCGTGCGCGGTTAATGGCAACGGCGCGATATACTTAACCTCCAGCGCGCCGGCATCGGTACTGCGTCTGTCGTCGCCTGCGGGAGCGGATACATGCGAAGATGGAAGAGCTGATTAGCGAGCGGAATCGTATGATCGGAGAAGCTCGCGTTCTTGATCAGCGGCGCACTTACTCTTCCGGAAGGTGATCCGCGGCACACCTGCGCATCGAGCTCCGCGCTACTCTTCCTCCAATACTTGGACGCGGAAAACTTCGAGATTGCGCTCATCCAAAACCGACACATGCCGCTTGCGTGTCTTGGGCATTATCAAAGCAATGCGCTTTGCATGTTCTTTAGCGGCGGTCAGGTCTGGAAATTCGATACCGACGTCATCATCAAGTCGGTCACCGTCAATTATTGGAAAGTGGAAGCGGGGCATCTCACTCGGTAACCGGGTTGATTCAATTCTCTAATGCCATGCAGATAATATCGTTCCTTCGTCGGAACTTACGTCGCTGCATAGCGTTCTGCAGTTTTTGTAGGAGGTTCGCATGGACAATTTACAGAACCGAGGCCAGCCCGACCGTAGTAAGATCAACATGCACGAGGCGCATGAAGTCTCTTACTGGACGAAGCACCTCAACGTGTCCAAGGAGGAGTTGCAGAAGGCAGTGGACAAGGTTGGAAACTCGGCCTCCGCTGTCCGAAAGCAGCTTAACGCGTGAAGAAGCCGCTAACTCGGCGTTGGGACGAAGCCGAGATAGCCCGGCTGCGCGCCTTGGCTGCCAGCGGTGCTTCCGCAGCTCGCGCATCTAGCGCGCTTGCACGGAAGATCACCTCCGTGACTAAAATGGCTCGTAAGCTAGGGTTACACTTCGCGGGAGTCCGCGAACTTAAAGCTGCCAGCAAGGCGCGTAACGAACTTGCGGAAAGAGACCTCCGACTAGGGCAGCGCAAAAATGATGGCAGCTACGCGTGACATGACAGCGGTCCGTATGAGACGGGCCGTTGCGTTTAGTGCGTGTCTGTTTCTGCCACTTCTCAAGGTCGGATTTCGTATCCGGCAAGCTCGACGTTTCGCTATGCGCAATTATCGGTAAAAAAACCGCTCGTCGCATCGGCGTTTGTTCAGCCTTAGGAGAGAGCTATCCATTCGGGGTTTATTACGAGACAACAGCTTTCGCGCAAAGGCCAAAGCCGGATGTACTTAAAGGAGAAGGAAGATATTCCATAACGAATGTTACGCGAGTTTGCGCTGCGCTGCCCCTAGCTCGCGAGAGCGAGTTGTATGAATGCCCAAGTGACCCCAGTTTCTATCGTGCATCCTGGCCAATGGAAAAAATATTACTTTCGCCGGTCATTGCGACATCTGACGAAAAGTAGTTTTCGCACGCGTGGTGAAGCGAAGCAAAACGATCGGTAGAACCCCAGCGCTCATTGGTCACAAGCGAATTAGGCAGCAGGAGCGGTGTTAGCCACCAAAGCCGCTCGCGCGAAACGTTTCGAGCATGTGCTGCCGATCGAGTTGCCGGCGGCGATAGGTCGGGCTTTGTTGTTCAATCGGCAAGGTTTCAGTCAGCCAGCGAAACACGTAAATTAGCAACGTCACTTCATCATCCAAATTGCGAGGGATGTCTTTCAGTCGCACTGTGCTGGCGGAAGGTTCAATAACCGCAACCCTAGGCAGCCATAATACGCTCGCGGTGTTGCGGATAGCGCACAGTAAACAGATCTATTCTCAGCTAGCGAAGTCAGCAACGAAAACCGAGCAGCGAGCGGAGATGCCTTATTACGTTCACGCGACCGACGTCGCATGTCGCCTTCGATTGCGGAGGGATACAATTGAAGGGGCAGAGAAGAAAGCGCGCGAGTTTCTCATGGAGAACTATTGGGACGTACGGATTGAATTCCCGGACGGCCACTTCCGCGACGTTGATTTGCAACTAACACAGGATGATAATCGTGGTAGTTTGCTATGAGGTGGTCCTGCCTGTCCGCAACAGTAGACCATACGATCATGCGGCACCGCTAGAGAAAGTCGCTAGTCATAATAGGTCTGAGACCTGACCTGCTCGAGCTGATGACTGTAAGCCGGGCTGCTTCCTTCAGCCGCTATATGGGACAGTGTCCCCTATACCTCGCGCCAAGCGCGGGGTGAGGCGGCTCGAAGATGTACGATCTCACTCATGGTGTCCCGTGGCATTTTCTAGAAAAGTTGAGTCAGATCCGTCCGCGTTCCAACCATGTCATGGCAACTGAGTTTGCTGATCTTCCGGACACAAATGCGGTTGGACGCTGCCAAGCGTATCGGGGGCCTGCTCCATGAGCACGCCGGGAAGTTGTTGGAAGATGAAGACTGGCAGATGGACGTGACTAACGAGACTGGCTTAATCCTCTTTGTCATCAACGTTACCGGCATAATGAG
>JAPLPC010000081.1:11573-21974 GCA_026400425.1 Hyphomicrobiales bacterium
CGTTACCTTTTCTGAGTCGATCTAAGACCGCGACAAAATCGCGGACGTCAATGCCATCAATCGATCGGCGCGCTGCCGAGGCTGGTTGTCTTAGGCCTCATCGGCAGAGTGGCCAAGACCTCTATGTCCATTGCCGCGCACCCATCGTCATGGTGGTGACGATGCAGCAATCAAGACTGCCTCGTCTCCGTCGAAATCTTCAGCGTAGGGCCCGATGGCTTCCGGGTCCACGTCGGCGTTCTGTCGCACGAGGAAGATGGTGAACGGAAGGCCAACATCAGCGTAACCCTGGTGGGCTTCGACCACGACTAGATGGTCGGATGGTAGGTTCTGCAAGTGAGCAATGAGCTCGGCGACATTCAATGTTAGATTCCTTGATTCATCAGCGCGGGAAGCGCGGCCGCTTCTCTGAGCAATAAGCATCAAACTCGCTCTACTCGACAAGACTTTCGCTTCCGAGCATATTTCAGACTGATTCTTTGCGGGGGCAAATATGAAAAAGTACGCGGCTGAGACCATCGGCACATTCTGGTTGACCTTTGCAGGCTGCGGGAGTGCCGTTATCGCTGCTGCTTTCCCTGACGTGGGAATCGGCCTGGTCGGCGTATCACTCGCTTTCGGACTTAGTGTGGTGACAATGGCGTATGCTATTGGCCATGTTTCAGGTTGTCACCTCAATCCGGCTGTCACCGTCGGGCTTGCCGCCGGCGGTCGCTTCCCAGCGGCCCAGATACTTCCTTACATCGCAGCTCAGGTTATCGGAGCTGCTGCGGCGGCCGCGCTTCTATACGTCATCGCGAGCGGGGCGCCGGGATTTGACCTCGCTGGCGGCTTCGCGTCGAACGGTTATGCAGCCCATTCACCCGGAAAGTATTCGTTGCTGGCGTGCCTCCTGATGGAAGTGATTATGACGATGATGTTCCTCTTCGTCATCATGGGATCGACCCATGGAAAGGCACCGGCCGGCTTCGCTCCGCTTGCGATCGGCTTGGCGTTGGTGATGATCCACCTAGTCAGCATCCCGGTGACCAACACCTCAGTGAACCCGGCTCGGAGCACAGGACCAGCGCTCTTCGTTGGCGGCTGGGCTCTGCAGCAGCTTTGGTTGTTTTGGGTGGCTCCATTGATCGGCGGCGTGTTGGGCGGCGTGATCTATCGCTGGCTGAGCGATGAGCCGACCGGTGTAGTTGAAGGCAAGGCGACCGCCTGAGCGGAAAATGACCGCGCGACTTAGGCTGCATCGTTATAAGGCGCTCGATCAGTCTTCCTGTCGTCGAAAGGTATCATTTTTTCGAGTTCTGGTAATCCGTACACGAAAATGCGGACCGCGAGGTCGAAGCTTTCATGGAAGTCCAAGGCGCTATTTGGCGTAGACATCTCGTTGACAATGAAGCCCCGCACCAGAGACCTTAAGATGAGCGCCGCGTGTGAGGCTTTGGCTTCGCAAAGTCCACACGACGCGAGCACCGTCATCACGGTATGAGCGAGCGAGGCGCCGGCGTCTTTCCACTCTGCAGACGTGACGTCCAAAGTTCTGAACGATGCTGCGGCCAAGCCCGGATTTCCGAGGGCATAACCCCGCATTGCGTGTGCCATATGAACGACCGCCTGCGGTCCAGATCGCCCCGTAACCGCCTGCTCAATGCGGTGTGTGAGTCCCCGATAACCATCTATTGCGAGCAGGCGCCGGAGTTCTGGCAGCGATTCCACTTCGCCGATGTAAGGCTCAATTTCCGCTGCCCGGTCGGCGGCGATGCGCCGTCCCCAGGTGGAGGGGGATGATGCTGCAAGGACGTGGTGTACCCCATCAGGGGTTGTCAGCATTTTCGCCATTATCGCTCCTCAGTCATTGGTGCGCGTAATGGTTGTGTAGAGCTAAGGGGCGTAGCGTCGGTTGGTTCCGTCCGTGCATGGCTTAAGTGCCGAGAAGCCACCCGATCTGTCTCAGTAGCCGCCCATGCCTTATTTCAAAGGCGAGATGGCGCGATAGAGCCGGGCCTACTCGCAATACAGATCATCTCGCTTGACATGTTCAGAAAGAGATGCCGGGCTATAATACCGATGCCGTCGTTCAATTTCCGGGGCGGTAACCGCTATCGAGCGTGAAGATGTCTAATTCTAAAAGAATCGTACTCACCGATCTGGCAGAGAGCGATCGTTTTCAAATATTGATCGACGCAGTCAAAGACTATGCGATCTATCTTTTAGACGCGGACGGTTACGTCGCGACCTGGAATACCGGCGCCGAGCGTTTCAAGGGATATTCCGCTGACGAGATCATCGGCCGTCATTTTTCCACCTTCTACACGGAGGAGGACAAAGCGGTTGGATTACCGGGACGGGCGCTTGCGACCGCAGCGAGGGAAGGCAGGTTTGAAGCCGAGGGATGGCGGATAAGAAAGGACGGTACCCGCTTCTGGACGCACGTGGTGATCGACCCAGTCTACGACGAATCCGACGACGTCATCGGCTACGCAAAGATCACGCGCGACATTTCTGAAAAGAAAGCCGTCGACGAGGAACTGCTGGCCAGTGAGCGAAAGTTTAAACTTTTAGTTCAGGGCGTCAAAGACTATGCGATCTATCTGCTTGACCCAAACGGTCTCGTCACCAACTGGAATGCGGGCGCGCAGTCCATCAAGGGATACTCTGAAAAAGAGATCGTTGGTCGACATTTCTCAATCTTCTATACCGAAGAGGACCGTGCAAAGGGGAAGCCCGCAATAGCGCTTGAAACGGCGATCTTGGAGGGCAGGTTTGAAGGAGAGGCCGAGCGGGTCCGTAGGTCGGGTGAGCGCTTTTGGGCGCACGTACTCATCGATCCGATCCATGATGAGACTGGCAAGCTTGTCGGCTTCGCGAAAGTCACGAGAGATATCACAGAGCGTCGAAAGGCTCAGGAGGAGCTCGAGCGCTCTCGCGAAGCACTTGCACAGGCCCAGAAGCTAGAAGCTCTCGGGCGTTTGACCGGCGGGGTCGCTCATGATTTCAACAACCTTTTGACGGTGATACGCGTCTCCATCGACTTCCTGCAGCGGGAAGATCTCACCAAAGAAAGACAAGCCCGCTATGTGAAGGCCATTGCTGATACGACCAGCCGAGCGACTGCCTTGACCGGCCAACTCCTGGCTTTTGCTCGGCGGCAACCGCTAGCGCCCGAGGTTTTCGAGGTAGGCGCCCGCATTCGCGGTTTGAACGAGATAGTGAAGACGACCTTGGGCGGACTTGTAGAAATGGAGGTCATCGTATCGTCCGAAGTCTTTATCGTTGCCGACCCTAGCCAGTTTGACACTGCGGTTTTGAATATGGCCGTGAACGCCCGGGACGCTATGCCAACGGGTGGCCGCTTATCAATCGCTGTTACAGCGGTTGACGCCATACCGGCGGTTCGAGGACATAGCGGCGCTCGCGGAGACTTCGTATTAGTGAGTATAACCGACACCGGCACCGGGATGGATGAAGCCACCCTTACCCGCATATTTGAACCGTTCTTCACAACGAAGGAAGTCGACAAGGGCACCGGATTGGGGCTCAGCCAGGTCTATGGTTTCGCCAAGCAGTCGGGTGGCGAGATTGATGCGACAAGTGAGCTCGGTGCAGGCACCACCTTTAAGCTTTACCTACCAAGCTCGACGCGACGAGTAGAAGCGGCCGAACAGAAGCCCAGGCAATCTGCTGCGGCGCTTGCTCAGCTGAGCATTCTAGTGGTCGAAGACAATCAAGCGGTAGGGTCGTTCGCTGCCGAGCTTCTTGCAGAGCTCGGCCATTCGGTGCGCTGGGTGGGCGATGCCCAGAGTGCACTTGAGCTTCTCCGCTCGCATGGTGAACACTACGACCTACTTTTTTCCGACGTGGTAATGCCAGGGATGACCGGCCTTGAGCTCGCGCAAGTCGCCAAGGCTGAATTTCCGGATCTCGAAGTCGTCCTCACCAGCGGATACAGTCACGTATTAGCAAACGGGGGTACTTACGGCTTCACTCTGCTTAAAAAGCCGTACTCAGTCGAGGGGCTGCTGGGAGCCTTGCGCGGGAGATTGCCATTGCCTTGATTAGAAAATCCTTGGGGGGCTGACAAGTGGTTATCGAACGGAACAATCTTGGCTTTGGGCTATCCGTCTAGATTGTCCCATCGGAGGCTTCTGGAATGCACAACTACACTTTCGCTATCCAACGTGCCGGCGTGTCCGTCGAGGAGCCCGGTTAAGAAGTTGCCAGCTCGGACAAGGCTCGGGACGAGGCGACCAAGATGTGCGGTCAGAAGGGAGGTAATAGATTGCGAAAAGCAAGCACAGTAGCGCGTTCCTAATTCATCTAACGATCAGGCGGCCATGCTGCAGGTCCAGTTCGCAATGTTTGCACCGAGAACATGCCGCGGATTGACAACACGCACTATGCTTCGATCTCGGGCGGGTTCGGGACGTCGCTGACTTGACGGGGCCAACTGAGGCTAGGCATATATTCCATAATGAAAGTTATGCGAAGCACAGCGGGGACCCAACTAAAGATATCGAAACCTGTATTCAAACGTTTTTAGAGACGGTCCTAGAGTAACCGCGTCCGTCTCAAATGAGGTGCGGATTGTTCTTGCCGACTTGATTAGACCGATCGGCAGAGTGTTGGCATTATTGAAGCTCGGCGCTGCTGATGAGGCCTAATTGGAGCGCGCAATAGAGATGCGTCTCGGTGTAAACGAGCGGCGCTGGCATCCAAATTAATAGACGTCGGCTTGGTAGGCGGCTTTGACCCAAATTTCGATCGCGTCGTTGGTTTCTTTCCAGTGCGTAGCGATAGCGGCGGCACCGCGCTCCTCTACGCGCCGAGCGAGGATTGCGAGCGCGTCTAGCGCGCCGCGTTCCGCCGCACCAATCTCAGGCGAAACGTTCGGTGTCGGTGCCTCGGTAACCAAACAATAGACCAGCTGGCGTGCATCCTCCTCAGGGCTGTGAAGCGCTGTCTTGAGGACCGCACGACAGTATCTAGCTTTCAGAAAACTGGCTTTGTCTGGCATTTCAATCGTTTTCGCTCGTTGCTGTGACCGGGGCCGTCGAAGCAGCTCGCCGTCTGCAATGAGCCCGGTTGGATTGCTGCGACAGAGGGCGAACTTACCGACTCATCACAAGGCAGTGCAATACTTTCATGTCCGACGCATGCCGGCATGACCGAACTCGAGAACGCGGCGTTGTTTGATGGTCACCTACATCGTGGGCGCGACCTGCGGCAAAGTTGAACCGACATTACGGACGAAACCGAATTTATGCATTCATACCTATGCTTACCGACGTAGGGATCCGGTCGAACCTTGACCAGCAACAGTCTAGTTTCGCACTGTGGGCATCGGGGGCGACCTAGCATTTACGACCTGAGCGACGAGATCCTCGCGACGGAATTTTAGACGATTTTTTAGATCTGGTAATCCAACCGCCGTTTTTGCGGCGAGCGCATTCCATTCAATCGCGATTTCAGTCCAAGCAATTTTCGTGGCGACGTCTGTCGCGGTTTTCACCGCTTCCTCTGCGGCCAGAGTTTTTGCGCGGTACAGATCAAAGGTTGTAGTCAAGTTCAAGCTTCCACGATGAGCGGTAGCTCAACACTATCAGTCACCGGTTGGGTGCCGGGTTACGTTCGGTGATGACTGAGAATGCACGCAACGCACGTGGAAGTCGAGCGAATCACGCGGGATTAAACATGCCTCTGCTGTCGATCATCTTATGAAAATCTTGCAAGCACGGGCGTTCGCTTTGGGTCGCGAAATCTAACAACTTCCCGAAACACGCCTAGTCCTCAAACTAGATCGAGCGCGACTGCAGGTGTCCTGCTAAGCTACAGCATCACCGCCCAACTTTGGCGAAGTGACTGTGGGCTAGGTAGTGCTCTCGCCAAGGTTTGGGAAGCGATAGAGATGCCCGAATACGAAATCCGCCGAGCAATAGGCGTCGGTCTACCCAANNNCCAACGAAACGTTTGCTATCGAGTGTTTAGATGACGAGGCGGCCGTATAGGCCGCGCAGCAGTTTGCGACCAGTTATGACGTTGATCTGCGGCGCGCCCGATTCAAGCTCGGCACGCTGCACCATGTTGGTCGTTCAGGGTGAGCGCGGTTAGCTTCACCAGTTGGGCACTCGCTTAACAAAAGTGAAGCTGCTGCCATACAGTAGCAGAGCAAGTCACTCGCTCATTTCGGGAAGATCAGCAGGCAGCTAACAGGTTCGGTTACGCAGAAGACTTTGTGAGCAATCTAGCGACCACCGATGAAGGCCAGTCGCGACTTTTGATAGGTAAAGCGAATTGGGAGTCGAGGATGACTGGCGAACAATCGCGAAAACTTAAGGCTGGCTCGCGCGTGTATTGGATGAGCG
Source organism: Hyphomicrobiales bacterium (assembly GCA_026400425.1). Taxonomy (GTDB): domain Bacteria; phylum Pseudomonadota; class Alphaproteobacteria; order Rhizobiales; family Xanthobacteraceae; genus Tardiphaga. Next base: position 17,930 of record JAPLPC010000081.1, read on the forward strand.
ACCCAAAGGATGCGGGGACTGTGACCGAAATGACTTGGTTTGGGGTCGTCATCAAGTGGGACAATCGCGGCGAGCAGTCCATCATGCATAACGATATGAGCGCGGTGGCAGCTGGATGATGTCAAGCGATTAGGAGTTCTCTAAAGCCAATATCTATCGCATGCCCCGATAGGGCTTGTTTTATAGGATAGCTGCTGTTTGGCGGCCGCTCCAGCGAGGGTAAGACACGACTTCCTTTCGGAGATGCCGATAGATCTGAATTAGATATCTCGATAGTCGTGGGCTTCGTTCAAGGGCTGGATGAGGACCGTTGTCTTTAAGCTGGCTGGGCATCGAGGCTTTTAGAGGAAGCGTCAGGAGGCGGAACCAGGCTTCTTCCCGGCAAGAGTATTTGAGCAAGCGTATCTGCGATATACCTCCGTTGGAGAACGGGGGTTTCGCCGAATGTTACATCGAACGGTTGAATATGCCGTGCAGGAGGTTGAGCCGGGACTTTGGCGCTGGAACATTTATTCAGGCAATCGCTTGGTGCAAGGGCCGGTCAAGTTTCGCTCGCGTGGGCTAGCTGTGGAAGCATGCCATGGGCAAATAAATGATGGCATTGAACGGACGCGCCAATGCAGGCAGCTCGCCGATAATCGCTCTGCACTTGGTCTGGTGTTTAATCCGCACTGAGAGTTATGCGAAGTGCGGCGGGACGCAAACTCAGACGGCTGACCGTATCAGACGAAATTGCTCCAAAGCCGTGATTTAAGCGAAGACGCTTAAACCGAGGCGCCATTACGCGATTAAAAGCTGTCGCGTGCTGTCTTACGGATCTGGGTGCGCAGCGACCCTGCGCCGCAGCAGGGCGGAGCGGTTTCTTCGATTGTGCACTGCTCTATCCGTGCTCGGGTGACTTCGTCAGTCGTCGTATTGCGCGACGGCTACCCCGATCAAAAGACGATAGCGCCCGCTGCTGAAGTGCTATAATCGAAAGTACAGCGATCCGACCGGGATCCGGACAGGGGCTCCATACCGTGCCGATTCTTGACGAAAAGCTTTCTCCCATCCTGAGTGAGATCGTTCGCCGAAACGCTGGTGATGATGAATTCCATCAGGCCGCGCAAGAAGTCCTTGAAAGCCTGGGCCCCGTCGTCGCGCGGTATCCTCATTATCTTGACAATGCACTCATCGAACGGCTGTGCGAACCGGAAAGACAGATCATCTTCCGCGTTCCTTGGGTGGACGGCGCAGGGGATGTCCGGATCAACCGGGGATTCCGCGTGCAGTTCAACTCGGCGCTTGGTCCGTACAAGGGCGGCCTGCGTTTTCATCCCTCCGTAAACGTCGGTATCATCAAATTTCTCGGCTTCGAGCAGACCTTCAAAAACGCACTCTCTGGATTGCCCATCGGAGGGGGCAAAGGCGGTTCCGATTTCAATCCGAGGGGCAGGTCCGAGGACGAGATCATGCGGTTCTGCCAGTCGTTCATGACCGAACTGTATCGTCATCTCGGCGAATACACCGACGTTCCTGCGGGAGACATCGGCGTGGGCGGACGCGAGATCGGCTTCCTCTTCGGCCAGTACAAGCGGCTTACCAACCGCTACGAAGCGGGCGCGATGACGGGGAAAGGACTCGTCTACGGCGGATCCCGCGCGCGCAAGGAAGCGACCGGCTACGGGGCGACCTATTTCGTCAACAGCATGTTGGCTACGAAATCGCTTTCGTTCGACGGAAGACGGGTCGTCGTCTCCGGAAGCGGCAACGTGGCGATCTACGCGATGGAGAAGATCTCTGAATTCGGCGGAAAGATCGTGGCCTGCTCCGACTCGACGGGGTACGTCGTGGACGAAGACGGCGTTGATCTCGAGCTCGTTAAGGAGATCAAGGAATTCAGGCGCGAGAGAATCGATGAATACGCCCGCTTGAAGGGCTCCCGTGCCCGCTTCATCCGGGGCGGATCGATCTGGGACGTTCCGTGCGACGTCGCCATGCCTTCCGCCACGCAGAACGAACTCACCGGCAAGGATGCGACGACCCTCGTTCGCAACGGCGTGGTCGCGGTCGGCGAAGGCGCCAACATGCCATGCACGCCGGAAGCGGTACGTTTCTTCCAGGAAGCCGGCATCCTTTTCGCGCCAGGAAAGGCAGCGAACGCGGGGGGCGTGGCGACGTCGGCGCTCGAGATGCAGCAGAACGCTTCCCGCGACAGTTGGACGTTCGACCAGACCGAAGCGCGATTGGCGACCATCATGAGCGATATCCACGATCGATGCGCCGAAACGGCCATCGATTACGGCGCTCCGGGCAATTACGTGCTGGGCGCCAACATCGCGAGTTTCGTCCGCATCGCCGAAGCCATGGATGCGCTCGGGGTGATCTGATGATCCGCCCGACCGTTGACGAGCGCCTGTCGGGGATCGTCGTGGGCTGCCGCCGACGCAAACCACGTCGGCGCCCCTCATCCGGTCCCGCTGCCGACACCTACGCGGCGGCCCCCAACACCATGTCCGCGGCGCGGTAGCCGGAACGAACCGCGCCTTCGATCGTGGCCGGCAGGCCGGTGTCCGTCCAGTCTCCCGCGAGAAATAGGTTGCCGAAATCCGTGCGGGTCCCGGGTCGACGGGATTCCTGTTCCGGGACCGCCGCAAAGGGCGCGCGACGTTCGCGGACGATCTGCCAGGGCGGCAGATACGCGTCGATCCCGCATATCTTCCGGACGTCCTCCCAAAGCGCCGACGCCAAGGCGTCCCGCGGCATCTGGTTCAGACGATCCGCGTTGCTGACAGTTACCGAGAGCCGATCGTCGTAAGTTACCAGCCACTCGACCAGGCCATCGATGGCCCCGACGATGGGAGATTGACCTGCATAGGGCGCAATCTTGAAATGGGCGCTGACGATCGTGCGGAATTCGTCCGGTACGCGCAGATCGGGAACCAGGGACGCGACGGCCCAAGGCGGCGCGGCCATGACGACGACGTCGGTCCGGCCCAACACGATGTCGCCGTCCGCGAAGGTCAGGCCCGCGACCCGACTGCCCTGGAAGCCGCAACCGCGCAAGGCGTGTCCGTAACTGATCACGGCGCCGCGGCGCTTCAAGGTCGCGATGGCGGGGTCCACCAAGACCCTGCCGAGCCCGGGCCGTGCGACCAACGGACGGCAGGATGCCCCTCCGGCCATGAAGCTCTCCCTCAGAACCCTTCCGGCCAGCTTGGCTGATCCTTCCTGCGGATCGACATTGAGGGCGGCGAGCAGGAAAGGGTTGATCAGTCGATCGTAGAGCGGACCGGTGCAGCGCACCACGTCTCCTGCGCGCCGGTCGTCACGGTTGAAAACGAGCGGGTACAGACGGAGATAATCCGCGATGCCGGTATCGGGCACGCGCCGACGCCTGTCGAGGATCCATGTCGGAAGGCGTGCCTGTCCAAGGTCGATGTCCCACCGCCTCCCCGACGCCACGTCGACGAACGGCAGCCTCGCTGTGCCGGACCCGACAAGACCTTCGAGGGATCCGACGGATCGCGCGTAAGACAACGCATCGACGTTTCCGGAAAGCATCAGATGGTTTCCGTTGTCGATCTCCATCTCCAGCTTCGGATCGAAGTAGGATCGGCATCGGCCGCCGGCCTGCATCGCCGCTTCGTGGACATGCACCGCGTAGTCGTTCTCCGAGAGGCGGAGAGCGGCTGCGAGCCCCGACAAGCCGGCTCCGATCACATGGGCGATTCCCGACACCGCTATAATTCCTTCTGGTCGCCCCACGGAGTTCGTGCGACCGCGCCTCTTCGATGACGAAGGGGGCGGCCGCGTCGTGACGAGAGAGCGGCCGTTGGCGCCTTCATCTGACCAGTACGTTCCTGAACTGCCAGGGATCTGCCAGATCGACATCGTCATCGAAGATGCCCGGTCGTCCGTCCAGGGGATTCCACTCGGTGTAGTATCCCCGCAGCGTGCCCAGATACGGCTTCTGTATCTGCAGACAGCGATCGAAATGCATCTCATCCGCCTCGACGATGCCGGCGGTCGGATTCTCCAGCGCCCATACCATGCCGGCGAGCAC
>JAPLPC010000081.1:21982-26882 GCA_026400425.1 Hyphomicrobiales bacterium
GGCGAGCACGGCGGACGTGACCTGCAGTCCGGTCGCGTTCTGATAGGGTGCAAACCTGCGGGCGTCCTCGATCGAAAGCTGCGATCCGTACCAATACGCGTTGTCGGCGTGTCCGTAGAGGAGCACGCCGAGTTCGTCGATCCCGTCGACGATCTCCGCCTCTTCCAGGATACGCGATCCTCCCCGCATCCGCCCTTCGGCTCCAAGCAGTTCGTCCACGGACAACATGGCGTCGTTGGCGGGATGATAGGCGTAGTGACAGGTCGGTCGGTAGACGACGGCTCCATTCTCCCTCACGGTGAAATAGTCCGAAAGCGAAATGGCTTCGTTGTGCGTGATCAGAAGACCATGCTGAGCCCCGGGAGTGGGACACCAGGAACGGACCTTGGTCGCTGCGCCGGGCCGGAGAAGATAGATCGCGGACCCGCATCCTGCTTCGTGGGTCCGGGCCTCCGGCGGCATCCATCTCTCGTGGGTGCCCCAGCCGAGCTCGGCCGGCTGAAGGCTCTCCGACACGAAACCCTCGACGGACCACGTGTTGACGAAGACGTTCATGGGTTTCGGTTCGGCGGACCGTTGCGTATCCCGTTCGGCGATCTGAATCCCCTTGATTCCGAGCCGTCGCGCCAACCGCGCCCAGTCTTCCCGGCTTTCGGGCGGTCTCAGGTCGAAGGTCCGGTCGCGCGCGAGATCCAGCATCGCTCGCTTCGCAAGCCACGACACCATTCCGGGATTGGCTCCGCACGTCGATACGGCCGTCACACCACCGGGATTCTCGCGTTTCGCGGCGAGCAGCGTCTCCCGCAGCGCGTAGTTCGTGCGCTGTGCAGGCGTACTCTTCGTGTCCGAGTAGAAGCCGGCCCAAGGCTCCACGACAGTATCGATGTAGAGAGCGCCGATCCTTCTGGTCAGGCGCATCAGGTCCACGGATCCGGTGTCGACGGACAAGTTCACGCAGAAGCCCTGGCCGCCGCCTTCCGTGAGAAGCGGCGTGAGGACGTCTTCGTAGTTGTCCCTCGTGATGGCCTTTCGGACGAACCGCACGCCGTGCTTCCTCGCGAGTTCGTCGTTCGCTTCGGGGTCCACGATCACGAATCTCGACTTGTCGTATTCGAAATGTCGCTCGATCAGCGGAAGCGCACCCTTTCCTATCGAACCGAACCCGATCATGACGATCGGACCGGTGATGCGCACGTGTATCTGTCGCTCAGTCATCTTGAAAATCTCCGTAGAAATGCAGCGCGATCGGCGTCGAGTTCGGACCGCCGCTCGACGCGGAACGTGATCACGACCGGGAAAGCGGGGTGGTGCCCGTGACGAGGATCGTCCGTACCGTTCCGTCCTCGTCAGCGAACCGGATCGTCTGTCCCACGGACATTCCGAGCAGGCTCGCGCCGAGCGGAGACAGAACGGAGATCTTGCGTCCGGCCTCGTCGGCTGCCTCCGGAAAGACGAGCTCGACGGTCTTTTCCCGGCGCGTATCGACGTCGCGGAACGAGACCCGGCAGTTCATGCTGACGAGACCGCGCAGAACACGCGGCTCGAGCAGTATCTCGGCCCGTCCGATCTCGCTTTTGAGGAAGGCGGAGGTGCGGGGCTTGTTGCATGATCCGTTCTCGGCGACGTTCCACAACAGGTCGATCTCCGATGCCTTCATCGCGATCGGCGGAAGCGGTGGGTCCAAATGGCTGATCATCATCATTCCTCACAGTTCGTCGTCATGCGCTTGTGGTCCGAACACGCGTGCTTCAACGCCGGCCGCCGTCCGACCCTGCCGGAGCGCGTACTGACGTCATTTCCCGCGGAGTCTCGGCGCGGCATGACAAGCCAATCGGAGCGTGCCGGACGTCGCCGGATGCGCTTGGATCAGCAGTTGTTTTTTGGGAAGTGGTTCGCAACAAACCCGTGACCGTCCGCATGGACGGCGACGGGCTAACTCCGATTTTGGAGACGTCCTGCCCGAAGCAGCGAGCGATGTTTGCGAATGTTCGACATGTCCGCGAACCTAGCGCCGCGCCGGAGGAAGTCAACTTCGCCATCGCGACACTTCGACGCGCACGCTGCGTAGTGCCGATCGATACCGAACCGTGGCTGAAGCTCGAATCCGATAGCTCGCGGCAGGACGGAGGTCAGCGGTCCAAGCCCGCCCCTCTTGCGGGTCGAAGCCCAACTCAACGACGAGATTGACATCCCGCAAACTATGCATAGCATATTATCATGATGTCTATCGTGCCTAGCTTCTACCGGCCCCAGTTCGGGCCCCGCGCTTCCGCGGACTAGCTTCCGTTAGCGAGCCCTCACGCCGGCCGCGCGGCGACGCGACATCTTTCTCTGAACCTCATATCGAAATCCAGATCCGCGCTCGGTCGGCGCGGGGATCCGGCGAAACCGCGCCTTCGTTGAAGCGACCGAAATCAAAGGACGAATGGAAATGAACCAAATCGAAACTCGGGCCAAGTCGGCTCCTTCCCGACGGCTGAAGCCGAAAATCTCGATCACCTCGAGCGATCACGCCCGGTTGAGGGCGCTGGCGGAGGCGGCCGCGACCACGATGCCGGACGTCGCCGATTGGCTCGGGGACGAACTCGATCGCGCGCGTATTGTCCGCGACGACCGTCAGCCTCCGGGCGTGGTGCGCATGGGCGACGGTGTCGCGTTCCGGGACAACACCACGGGCCAGGTTCAGACCGTTTCGCTCGTCTATCCGGAAGAAGCCGACATCACGCTCAAGAAGATTTCCGTGCTGACGCCCATCGGCGTCGCCTTGATCGGCATGTCGGCGGGAGAGTCGATCAGTTGGCAGACCCGGACCGGCGAGGTGCGCGACCTGACAGTGACCGAGGTTCATCCGAAATAGCGTCAGGTATTCTTCCGACCACGATGACGCTCCGGCGGCGCAGTGGCACCTCTTCTCCGGACGGCGCCGCGCCATTGCTATCCGAGGAGGAAGGCGGCAACTGCTCCGATCATCGCGACGCCGATGACGGCGAGAGTCCAAGCGATCAAGACCGCTTTGATCACTCCATGCCTCGTTTCCACTTTGGGCCACCTCTCCTTCGTTGAAGCCGATGCGCGGACGACGCAACCGGCCGCAAAGCCGAAGTGTAACATCCATCATCGGGACGGTCCAATCGGCTGCAGTTCAGCGTGTTCGCGTTCCTCATCCCGGTCGTCGGCGCGAAGGTTACGGGATCGGACCAGTCACGATCCGAAGGCACGCCCGCTCGGGAACAGTCGGGTGGGCGGAGAAGTGCGTGCCTTCATCGTCGGCCCCGGGCGGCTTCGCCAGTCATGGGAAATACAATGGATCGCAGATTCGTCGTGCTCGGGATTGCTGATGACCGCATTCGCCGGCTTCGTAAACGCCGTCAGCTTCAGAGCTGGGCGGCTCTTCATCTCCTTTGCGAGCGGCGCCAGGCATCTCGATCGGCGCGGACTTCGAGCAGGGCGAGTTCGAGGCTTGCTATCGAGCCGCCATTCTCGTCGCAGCATTCGTAGCGGCCGCGATGCTCGGCACATGATAAAGCTTCGACGTGGATATCTCCGGTCGGCCGTCCTGCTCGCGGCGAAAGCCACGTTGCTGTCGGGCACGGTCGTTCTCGTCCGGAAGGCCATGACGCCCGATATCACGGTGATACCGGCTATCGCCGCGATGGGCGTTCAGAACACGATACCTGCAGTTGGCGACCGGAATGCGCTCTGGAGGAACGTTCGTAACCGGAACGCTCGTGGGTCCGGGAGAGGTGCTTCACGTTAGTTCTAAGGCTGCCTGAGGATCGTCATCTTCTGGCCCATCAGAGCCGTTGGAGGCCCGGCCAAATTTACAGCGCACCTTCAGCGGAAACAGTAAGGGCACCCCGCGGAGCGACAACATCCTCGACAATGACAGAATGAAGCCCGCGCTCGATACTGAAGAACTTTATACGCTGCCCAACAAGCATTCCAAAGGGTGGCACCCAGCAGCGAGAGTACCGATAGTTTCATTTGACCGTTTCTAAGATCGTCGGGCCAGATCAGGATTTTGCTCTCACAGTGACTCCGACGTTACCTTCTCAAAGCCGGTCCTTGTCATCGATCCGACGGTCGCCATAATGAGCGTGTCCGGTTATCCGGACACTGAATCAACTGGCGCAAGAGACCTCGAAAACCGGCAATGCCACAATACACCGTTCTCATTGCTTTGATCGTACTTCCTTTCGCCGGGAGCATTGTCGTTGCCCTACTCCCGGACAGTACGCGAAATGCCGCGGCATGGTTGGCGGGCGCAATCGCGATTACCGGAATCGTCATCGCGTCCACATTTTACTCGTCGGTGCTCGGCGGCGCGTCGGTCCGCCATGACATCGCCTGGCTGCCGCAGTTCGGATTGACCTTTAGCTTAAGGCTCGACGGTTTCGCGTGGGCATTTGCGATCCTGATCACCGGTATCGGCGCTCTCGTGATGCTCTATGCGCGGTATTACATATCTCCCTCGGATCCGGTTGCGCGCTTTTTTTCGCTGCTGTTGGCCTTTATGGGCGCAATGCTGGGAATCGCGCTCTCAGGCAATCTGATCCAGCTCGTGTTCTTCTGGGAACTGACAAGCATCCTCTCTTTCCTTCTGATCGGATACTGGCACCACAGCGCCGGCGCGCGAGCCGGCGCCCGCATGGCGTTGACCGTTACGGCCACCGGTGGCTTATGCCTCTTTGCCGGCGTCATCGTGCTCGGCCACATCGTCGGCAGCTATGATCTCGATGTCGTCTTGATTTCTGGCAATCAGATTCGCGCGCATCCGCTCTATCTGACCGCCCTGATCCTTGTTCTGCTCGGGGCATTGACCAAGAGCGCGCAATTTCCGTTTCACTTCTGGCTGCCGCAGGCGATGAACGCCCCGACGCCCGTGTCAGCCTACCTTCAT
>JAPLPC010000142.1 GCA_026400425.1 Hyphomicrobiales bacterium
ACAGCCCCTTTGTCATCGCCTCGCGCGCACGGCGCTCGAACGGTTCGACGATGCCCGGCCCGGTACCCCATGTAATGTGAAAGCGCGGCACCGAATTGCCATGCCCCATGGCGTCGTAGCCGCCGCGTTCCGCCCAACCGATGATGGGAAACACGCGATGCCCCATGGCGCGCAGCCAGTCGCGTTTCTCGCCGGCGGCAAAAGCGAGATAGGCCTCGGCCCAGCGCTTCGGCCAGTGATCCTCGTCGCGGTCGAAACCCGCCGAGCCCATCCAGTCCTGATGCGCGAGATCGAAACTGTCTTTGATGCCGAGCCTGCGCTGCTCGGGTGAGTCGATGAAGAACAATCCACCGAACGACCAGAACGCCTGACCTCCGAGATTCTGTTCGCCCTCCTGATCAAGCACGATCACGCGCTTGCCGGCGTCTGCGATTTCAGTCGCAGCGACCAGACCGGCAAGGCCGGCGCCCACCACGATGACATCCGCATCATCCGTCATCGTTTCTCTCCCCACCAATTTGTTAAGGGAGATTGAATGGTGCGTGGGAACTTGGGTCAACTGCAAATGCAGAATTTGCATTCCGTTGTTCCGTGTTCCCGTGCACTGCATCTCGCGCGCAACACTCGATTTGAATCGTCGCTTGGTCACAAAGCGCCGCTAGACAAAAACCCGTTTCGCCAACACGCTGACATCGTCCTGCATCACCAGGGCGAACAGATTCGGTTTGAGATGTGGCATCATCGTTTGGGGCAGAGCATGAAGTTCGTGACTGGTTTGCTGACGGCGGTTCTGTTGGTGGCTGGTGTTGGCGCGAGCCATGCCGTGGTGCGCATTGCCGACGATCGCGGCGGCCGCATCGGGACCTATGTCGATAAGTATCAGGGCTTGCGCTCGTCGGGCGAAACCGTCGTCATCGACGGCCTGTGCGCCTCGGCCTGCACCATCGTGCTCGGCGCCATCCCGCATGAACGGATCTGCGTGACGCCGAACGCCACCCTCGGTTTCCATGCCGCCTGGGACATGGGCAATAACGGCCGCGCCGTGACCAACCGCGAAGCGACCAAGATGCTGTATTCGATGTATCCGTCGCAAATTCGGCGCTGGATCTCCAAACGCGGCGGGCTCAAGCCGCAAATGGTGTTCCTGCGCGGTACGCAGCTCGCCAGCATGTACAAGCCCTGCTACATGGATGCCCGTGCGTCGATGCGGTGAGCGCAGTCGGCTCACAACTGCGAGAAAAGCGCATTCCTTCTCCGTCACTTGAACGGCTGCGACCCCGCTGACGCTTGCCCGAGGCGGCAACTCGGCCTATCTGGAACCTGTCTGCGGGCATTCCGACGGGATGCCTGCCCATCAAGGTCCGTCAATGCAGCCGGCATCCTCCCCTGACCAAGTGGCAACGCAGCCCTCGCGCGCCGCGATGATGATCGTCAGCGCCGCGGCGGGTTTTGCAGTGCTGCTCGTGGTCGGCGCCATCGGCCTGTGGAGCTGGTACGGCACTACGGTGTTCTTCGAAATGGTCAAGAGCGGCGTCGCCGCCTGCATGTAAGCTTCAGGAATTCTGCAATGAGTAGCTCCACCCGTCCGCTGGTCATGATCGCGGCCTTCGCCGGCAGCCTCGCCATCGGCTTGCTGCTCGTGCTTTGGCTGTCAGGCGGCTTCCGCGGCGTGGCGGCGCCGGCGGCGGTCGGCGGGCCGTTCCAGCTCACCGACCAATCCGGCCAGCAGGTCACCGAGCAAAGTCTCAAGGGCAAGCCGTCGCTGGTCTTCTTCGGCTTCACCCATTGCCCGGATATCTGTCCGACAGCGCTGTTTGAGATGTCCGAGGTGCTGCGCGCGCTCGGCACCGATGCCGACAAGCTCAACACCGTTTTCGTCTCCGTCGATCCCGAGCGCGACACCGCGCCGATTATGAAGGACTATCTCTCCAGCTTCGATCCGCATCTGAAGGGGCTGACCGGCACGCCCGAACAGGTAGCGAAGGTGATCACCGGCTATCGCGTCTATGCCAAGAAAGTCCCGACCAAGGACGGCGACTACACCATGGATCACACGGCGCTGATCTATCTGATGGACAAGGATGGCAAATTCGTCGCGCCATTCAATCTGAAGCGCAAACCGGAAGAAGCCGCGACGGATCTGAAGCGCTATCTGTAGCGCCTGGCGTCTCCGGGCACGGCTTTAACCGGTTCCTGCCCGCATCGCCTTGCTTCGTCGCGACATTGCATGCTGGGTCTTTTCCCAGCGATGCGGCTCGCGCAGCAATTGCCACAGAGCGCGCCACGCCGCGGCCGAGAGCAGCCCCCAATACAGCGGCGCCAGCAACAGGATCCAGGCATGCTGCAGCTGCCTGCGGCGTGCGAGCCCCATCAGGCCGATGGCGATGGTCGAGAGATAGCCCGCCGAGATCGCCGCCAGATGCAGCGGCATCAGCCGATCGACCAGAAAGCCGGAGACATCTCCGGTAACGCCTGCACGTCCCAGCAATAGCGCGATTTCCACCAGCAAGAGCGGATAGGCGAGCGCCGTCAACACATTGCCTCCAGCGATCACGGCAACGCCGAACGTCTTCATCGATCCGACGTCACGCCATAACCGCAACGGCTGGTGCAGATGCACGCCGGCGGTCTGCATCCAGCCCTTCATCCAGCGTGAACGCTGCCGCAACCAGGCGCCACAATGCACCGGCGCCTCTTCATAGGTCGTCGAAGCGAAGGTCACGCAGCGATAGCCGAACCTCGCGAGACGGATGCCGAGATCGGCATCCTCGGTGACATTGTAGGCGTCCCAGCCACCGACATCGCGCAGAACATCCACGCGGAAATGATTCGACGAACCGCCGAGCGGCAGCGGCAACTGCAGCGCTGCCAATCCCGGCAGCAACACGTCGAACTGCCCGGCATATTCCGCTGCAAACATCCGCGCCAGCAGCCCCTCGGATGCATTGTCGATGCACAAGCTGGCCTGCACGCAAGCGATACCGGGCCCGTGATGATCGAAAGCATCGAGTGCGGCACGCAGTTGCCTCGGCTCGGGCCGATCCTCCGCATCGAACACCGCGACATAATGGCCGCGTGCGAAAGGCAGCGCGAAATTCAGTGCCTTGGGTTTAGTCTGCGGACCGATGGCAGGCACGGTGATCACCTGCACGTGCGGCATCGGCTGCAATCGCGCGATGGCATGTCGGGTGATGTCATCAGCCGCTTCGGTGATCAGGATTACATCGAGCTTTTCGCGGGGGTAATCGAGATCCGCGATGGCCTGCAGCAGCGGCGCCACCGACGTGGCCTCGCGATACAGCGCGACCATCACCGTATAGGCCGGGAGTTCCGCATCCGGCAGATGCCGGCGCTTCGGCTCCGGCAAACGTGGCACCAGACAGCCGAGCAGACGAAAGCCTGCAAACACCAGAAAGGCGGTCGTCAGCATGGCAGTCCAGATCGCCTCGCCGAGCAGCGACGGGACGGCGATCGCAGCAGCGATACCGACAATGATCGCTGCGCGCCGGCAGTGCTGCCACCATGTCGCTGCCCGCGATGTGGCCGACAGGTCCAGGAAGCGATTGAAGTCATCGCTGGTCGCTAGCTCGAATTGCGCGATCAGGTCCGGCCGCGCGACAGCGAGTTCGCTCAGCATGCGCGCCGACCGGCCGCGCGACGCCACGACGAAACGCACGCCATCCTGACGCCGGATCGGAAACAGGCCGAGCGTCGCCGCCTGCGGATATTGCGGCGGCGCCAGCAGACACTGGCCACCGTCGCCGCCATCGAGCCGTGCGACGCCGATGCCGAGCTGCTCGGTCAGACGCTGCAGATAGATCGTCTCCTCGATGACGCCCCAGTCGATCAAGATGCGGTCTGCCCCGATCCCGAGCGCATGGCTGCGGCGTGTCGCGACCTGAAGCGTGCGCGTTGCGATGGCGCCATGCAGGCATTCGAGTTCAGCGGCGATCGGCGGATCCGGTTCGGGACGACGGGCATCGTTCTCAGGCATGCGCCGTCGGCGGCGTGCGGGCGCCAGAGCAGAAAAGCTCCCAGGCAAATCCGGATACTCGTCATGGTCCAACAGGGCCATGCTACGCCCCCACGCCACGCACCAATCGACAAACGCCCTCGCGTCTGCAGCGGGATGGGCTATAAGACCCGCGCCCGGACACGCCTTCATGCAACCACAGATGGTCAATTTCAGCAACCAAATACCGCGAATGACTGCACGCGCAACCTTGCGGATGCTGTGCCTCACCGGCGCGTTGCTGCCCTGGGCCGTGCAGGGCCAAGCCCAGGCGCCGGTGCCGCCGCTGGCGCCGAGCCTGGCACAGCAATCCGGCAACCAGCCCGGCGCGCAGGCCGTTCCCGGTTTCTGGGACCCGCGCCGCCGTCCCGAGCGCCCCGACCTCTCGCGCCTTAGCGTGATCCGGTTCCTGACCGAGACCGACTATCCACCTTTCAACTATACCGGCCCCGACGGCAATCCGGCCGGTTTCAATGTCGATCTCGCCCGCGCTCTGTGCGAGGAAATCAAGGTCACCTTCACCATCCAGATGCGCCGCTTCGAGACGCTGCTCGACGCCGTTGCCAGCAATCGCGGCGACGCCATCATCGCCTCGCTGGCGGTGACGCCGGCGATCCGCGCCCGCGTCGATTTCACCGACCCCTATTACCGTGCACCGGGCCGCTTCGTCGCGCGCAAGGATGCGGTGATGAAGGAGATGCGCCCCGAATATATCGAGGGCAAAAAGGTCGGCGTCATCGCCGGCACCGCGCATGAGGCCTTCCTCAAGGCGATGTTCACCGATGCCGTGCTGGTCACTTTCCCGAATGACGACGCGCTGCGCCAGGCACTGCGCAAGAGCGAGGTCTATGCCATTTTCGGCGACGCCATCTCGCTGGCATTCTGGATCAACGGCAGCGATTCCGGCGATTGCTGCGGCTTCAGCGGCGGCCCGTTCATCGAGAGCCGCTTTTTCGGCGAAGGCATCGGCATCGGCGTCCGCAAGGGCAACGACACGCTACGCCAGGCATTGAACTGGGCGCTGTTCCGCACCTGGGAAAAGGGCCGCTACACGGATTTGTGGCTGAAATACTTTTCCGTCAGCCCGTTCTGATCTCTCATCTCCAGCGGTTTGGCATTTCGGTGCGGAGCCGCTAGGTTCCGCGGCCCGGAGGCCCTTTGATTATGTCCACGCCTGAATCCACCATGAGCCCGAGCGAGCTGCGTGCGCTTGCCGAGACTTCCAACGCCTGGCCGTTCGAGCAGGCGAAGGCGCTGGTGGCTCGCTTGAAGAAGCATCCCAAGGAAGAAGTGCTGTTCGAGACCGGCTACGGCCCCTCGGGCCTGCCGCATATCGGCACCTTCGGCGAAGTTGCGCGCACCACCATGGTGCGCCATGCCTTCCGCGTGCTCACCGAAGACAAGATCAAGACCCGCCTGCTCGCCTTCTCCGACGACATGGACGGCTTCCGCAAGGTGCCGGACAACGTTCCGAACAGGGAGATGCTGGCACAGCATCTCGGCAAGCCGCTGACCAGCGTGCCGGATCCGATCGAAGCGGGTGTCTCGTTCGGCGCGGCCAACAACGCACGCCTGCGCGCCTTTCTCGACCATTTCGGCTTCGACTACGAATTCGCCTCCAGCACCGAGTATTACGCATCCGGCCGCTTCGACGCGACGCTGCTGCGGATGCTGGAGGTCTACGACAAGGTGATGGACATCATCCTGCCGACGCTTGGCCCGGATCGCCGCGCCACCTATTCGCCGTTCCTGCCGGTCTCGAAGACCACCGGTGTGGTGCTGCAGGTGCCGATGATTGCCCGCGACGTGAAGGCCGGCACCATCACCTATGTCGATCCCGACACCAACGAGGAAGTCACCACGCCGGTCACCGGCGGCAACGTCAAGTGCCAGTGGAAGGCCGACTGGGCGCTGCGCTGGGCCGCGCTCGGCGTCGATTATGAAATGGCGGGCAAGGACCTGATCGACTCCGTCAAACTGTCCGGCAAGATCTGCGCAGCACTCGGCGGCATGGCGCCGGAAGGCTTCAACTACGAACTGTTCCTCGACGAGAACGGCGGCAAGATCTCGAAGTCGAAGGGCAACGGCCTGACCATCGACGAATGGCTGCGCTATGCCTCGCCGGAATCGCTGTCGCTGTTCATGTATCGCGAACCGAAGGCGGCGAAGCGGTTGTTCTTCGACGTCATCCCGCGCAATGTCGACGAGTATCAGCAGTTCAGCGAAGGCTTTCACCGGCAGGACCCGAAGCAGCAGCTCTCCAATCCGGCCTGGCACATCCATGCCGGCGCGCCGCCGACGGTGGACATGCCGGTCACGTTCCAGTTGCTGCTGACGCTGGTGTCGTCGTCGAATGCGGAGAATGCCGAGACGCTGTGGGGCTTCATCGGCCGCTACCGTCCGGGCGTCAGCGCCGCAACGCATCCGCGGCTCGATGCCATGGTCGGCTACGCCATCAACTACTATCGCGACTTCGTGGCACCGACCAAGACGTTCCGCGAGCCGACCGAAATCGAGCGCGTGGCGCTGCAGGATCTGCGCGATGCGCTGTCACGGCTCGCTCCGGACGCCAGCTCCGAGGACATCCAGAACACCGTCTATGAGATCGGCCGCCGCGAGCCATTCCTCGATCACAAGAAGCTGGCCAAGGACGGCCGCCCGGGCGTGTCGCTGGACTGGTTCAACATGCTGTATCAGGTGCTGCTCGGCCAGGAGAAAGGCCCGCGCTTCGGCTCGTTCGTGGCGGTGTATGGTCTCCAGAACGCGATCAGCATGATCGACGGTGCGCTGGCGCGGAGCGCCTGACCGGGCGGCGTTTGCGCACTGCATCGCTGCGGGATAACCTGCAGCGATCGTCAGGGACTAAGCCATGACCATTGCGGGAGCTGGCAAACTCACCGTCGCGGAATTCCTCCAAGCACCATTGGCCGTGTCCATCACGCTCAATGAGATCTATGACACGCTGGACGTACGACCGCGCACGCGCCTGCAGGTCGTCAAGCACCTGTGAACAGGTCGCATGGCTTGAAGCGCTTAAGCAGCGACGCGCCCTGTTCACCTCTCTCCGGTAGGAGAGGTGAACAGCCTCACTGGCTCGCCCATACGATGCGCGCGATCCATTCGATGTCCTGCACGGCAAAGCTGCGATCCGCGTGGCTGGCGTTCAGCGACTGCAGTTCCAGCAGCTTCGTGGTGCGCCGCTTCAGTTCCTTGGCCATCACCTCGCCGTCCTTGGTTTTGACGACCACGCGATCGCCTTTGCGGATCTGGGCGCTCGGCGACACCACGATGATGTCGCCATCGCGATAGGCGGGCTTCATCGAGTCGCCCGAAATCGTCAGCGCATAAGCGTGCTCGTCATTCACCGACGGCAGCCCGATCTCGTCCCAACCCTTGCTGCCGACCGGAAAGCCGGCATCGTCGAAGAAGCCGCCCTGGCCGGCTTGCGCGAAGCCGAGCAGCGGCACCGATTGCACGATCTTGCGGCTGCCTTCGATTAGCGACACGAAAGCATCGATCGGCACCCCGGTCGCCTGCAGCGCCTTCGAGACCGATTCGGTGGAGGGCCAGCGCTCGCGGCCCTCATTGGTGATGCGTTTGGATTTGTTGAAGGTGGTGGCGTCGAGCCCCGCTTTCTTGGCAAGCGCAGACGCCGTCAGGCCGTTGCGCTCGGCGAGCAGGTCGAGCGCGTTCCAGATCTGGGCATGGGTCAGCATGATCTCGTCCCTTTTTGTCCCTGAGGCAGTGGCTGTGAGGCCGGCGGGGCCGGCGCACGGAATCATGGTGCAATCTAGGAATTATTGCCGCGGTTCCGCGATTTACGCAACCGGCTTCTGCAAATAAAGTGCGGCCTTGAGTTGCGCCCAAGCCGCCGATACGGTCGATCGGTCGGCACCGACCCCTCACCCGCCTATCGTGGGTCGTCCGCAAGCCACCCAAGCCACTACTGACAACCTTGAAAGCCCGGCGATTGCGCAGCATCTATAAAATCTGTCCGGCGCCGCAATGGCGCGAGGCCGAACGCCAGGGCACCTATCGCGGCAGCGCCGACGACATCCGAGACGGCTTCATTCATTTTTCCACCGCTGCCCAGCTCGAGGGCACGCTCGCCAAGCATTATGCCGGCCAGAACAGCCTGTTCCTGATTGCCGTGGACGCCGACGCGTTCGGCGATGAGCTGCGCTGGGAGCCCTCCCGCGGCGGCGATCTGTTTCCGCATCTCTATGGAGCGCTCGATCTCGGCGCCGTCACTGCCGTCATGGATCTGCGCCTGCGCGCCGACGGCAGCCACGTCATCCCGGAGTTGTCTTAAGTGATCCGTGCCTTCGACGCCTTTTCCCTGCCGATGCTGCGCATGCTGGATCCGGAAGATGCCCACCGCCTCGCCATCCGTGGCCTCAAGCTGCTGCCCTATGCCAAGCCGCGGCCGGACGATCCTAAACTCGCGGTGCGCGCCTTCGGCCTGACGTTTCCCAATCCCATCGGCATCGCCGCCGGCTTCGACAAACATGCAGAAGCGCCCGATGCGCTACTGCGGCTCGGCTTCGGCTTTGCCGAGATCGGCACTGTGACGCCGCTGCCGCAACTCGGCAATCCGCGCCCGCGTCTGTTCCGGCTCGAGCGCGACGAAGCTGTGATCAATCGATTCGGCTTCAACAGCGAAGGCGCCGCTGCGGTGCTGCAGCGCCTCAAGGCGCGCGCGCAACGTGGCGGCATCGTCGGGGTCAATGTCGGTGCCAACAAGGATGCCACTGATCGCACCCAGGATTATGTGAAGCTGATCGAGACTTTCGCCCCGGTGGCGAGCTATTTCACCGTCAATGTATCGTCGCCGAACACTCCGGGCCTACGGAACCTGCAGCAGGCCGCCGAGCTGAGCGATCTGCTCGCCCGCGTCATCGAAGCGCGCGACCGCGTGCGCACGGCACCCGGCGGTTCGCCGGTGCTGCTGAAGATCGCGCCCGATCTCGGCCTCGCCGATCTCGACGACGTCG
This sequence comes from Hyphomicrobiales bacterium, assembly GCA_026400425.1. Lineage (GTDB taxonomy): Bacteria > Pseudomonadota > Alphaproteobacteria > Rhizobiales > Xanthobacteraceae > Tardiphaga. The sequence continues at coordinate 9,007 of JAPLPC010000142.1, forward strand.
TCCATGTAGCGCGCTCACGCGGCGTCGATGGCATGATCGTCGCCAACACCACCATCGGCCGGCCGGCGACCTTGCGCGACCAGGCCAAGGCGACCGAGACCGGCGGCCTGTCCGGCCGACCGCTGTTTCGGCTGTCGACGCGCATGGTCGCAGAAACATTCGTTCGCGTAGAAGGCACCTTTCCGCTGATCGGTGCCGGTGGCATCGATAGCGGCGGCGCAGCCCTGAACAAGATCCGCGCCGGCGCGAGCCTGATCCAGGTCTATTCGTCGCTGGTCTATAAGGGGCTCGGGCTGGTGGAGGCGATCAAGGCCGATCTGTCCTCGACCCTGCTGCGCACCGGACGGGATTCGCTGTCGGAAATCGTGGGTGCGGACGCCGCGACCATCACCGCGGAAGACTGGCCGGTTTAACTCCGTCATTCATGGTGAAGAGCGCGCCCTTGCGCGCGTCTCGAACCATGAGCTCGGCTGGCTCGGAGTTCGTGGCATCCTTCGAGACGTGGGAAAGAACGCGCGCCTCAGGATGAGGGCGGAGTGAAAGTCTTCCGCAACAACGCTGGATACCGCGCCGCCTGCAATCCGCCACGCGCGACATAATGCACCAGCAGCGCGCCCCATAACCCTGTATTGCCCCATGGCCGCAGCACAAGCCACCCTGCAAAAAAACAAACCAGCGACAGCACCATCAGATTGCGCATGTCGCGCGCCCATGTGGCGCCGATGAACACGCCGTCATAGGCGAAAGCGAATACGCCGAGCACCGGCGCCAGCGCCACCAGCCAGAGAAACTCGCGCGCCAGCGCGCGCACGTCCGCACTCGTCGTCATCGCATCGATCAGCACACCGCCGCCAAGTCCGTAGACCACGCTCAGCACGATGGCGAAGCCGAAGCCCCACAGGATCACCAGCCTGACGGCACTGGCAAATCCGATGCGGTTGCGCGCGCCGTAGGCGCGGCCACAGATCTGCTCGGCGGCACTCGCAAGACCATCGAGAAAGAACGCGCTGATCAGAAGAAAATTGGTGAGCACGGAATTGGCAGCGAGGGTGAGATCGCCGCTACGCGCGCCCTGCGCAGTGAAAAACAGAAAGGCGGTGATCAGCGCAGCCGTACGGATCAGGATGTCGCGATTGACCGCCATCGTGTGCTTGAGCTTTTCGCGCTCCAGCAGCACGGCCCATGGCGCCGTGAGTTGGCCGCCGGTGATCCGCCACGCGATGATCACGCCGAGAACGAGACCTAGACCTTCTGCAACCACCGCCGCCAGCGCTGCGCCGACAATGCCCCAATCGAGCACAAGCACGAACAGCAGCGTCGCTGCCATATTGACGGCGTTGATGACGATCTGCACGCCGAGCGCCAGCGACGCGCGTGCCTGCCCGACCAGCCAGCCGACCACGACGAAATTCGACAGCACCAGCGGTGCCGACCAGATGCGAACCGTGAAATAGCGATGAGCTGCGTCGGTGACGCCCTCGCTGCCACCCATGGCGGCAAGCAGCGTCACGGCGATCGGCACCTGCAACAGGATCAGCAGCGCACCGATGCCGCCCGCAATGACGAAGCCGCGCGGCAGCAGTGCGCGCAATTCCTGCCTGTCATCGGCACCCAGCGCCTGCGCGGTGAATGCCACCGTGCTCATGCGCAGAAAGCCGAACAGCCAGAACGTGCAGTCGAACAACACCGACGCCATCGCCACGCCGCCAAGCAGCGTCGCATCGCCGAGCCGCCCGATCGCCATCGTCGCCACGATGCCGAGCATCGGCGTGGTCAGATTGGCCAGCATCGCCGGCCCCGCGATGGCGAAGACATCGCGCGTGGTGGCGGGCTGGAAGGTTTGGGGGGACGTCGTCGTCATTGTGCAGTTTCTGTCGTTGCCCGGCTTGACCGGGCAACCCAGTA
>JAPLPC010000175.1 GCA_026400425.1 Hyphomicrobiales bacterium
CTCCGAGGTGAAACGAACCTCGAAGCGCGGCAGCAATCCGAGTTGCACCGCCTGCCGCACCAGCGAATAGGCGCCGGTAATGACCGCCTGGCTCGCAATCACGGTGGCGGCGGTCGCCAACACGATCAACGGCACCAGCATGGATTCAGGTGCCATGCGATAGAACGGATTTTCGATCGCCGCCGGATTGGACAGAACCAGGGCACCCTGCCCGAAATAATTGATCAAGAGCGCCGGCAGGACGAAGAAAAACCAGCCGTACTGAATCGGCCGACGGCCGAAATGGCCAAGATCCGCGTAAAGCGCTTCACCGCCGGTGACCGCGAGGAACACGGCGCCGAGCGTGACGAGGCCGATGGTGCCGTGGCTGAGCATGAATTGGACGGCGTAATACGGATTGATCGCATACAGCACGGTGGGATCGTCAGTGATGTGCGACGCCCCCATCAGCGCGAGCGCCGTGAACCACACGATCATCACCGGCCCGAAGGCCGAGGCCACCTTGCCGGTGCCGATCCGCTGCACCGAAAACAGCAAGACGAGAATGACGATCGTGATGGGCACGACGTAATGCTCGAGCGCGGGTGCTTTCAGCTTGAGGCCTTCGACGGCAGACAGCACCGAGATCGCCGGCGTGATCATGGAATCGCCGATGAACATCGAAGCGCCGAGCACGCCGAGCGCCAGCAAGACCCAGCTTTGCCGCCCAAGCGCGCGCTGGCCGAGGGCCATCAGCGACAGTGTTCCACCCTCGCCGTTGTTGTCGGCGCGCAGCAGGAACAACACGTATTTCACCGTGACGACGATGAACAGCGCCCACAGGATCAGCGACAGCACGCCGAGCACGATCACCGGCGTCGGCGGGCCGCCATGGGTCGCGCCGTGAACGGCTTCGCGAAAGGCATAGAGCGGCGACGTTCCGATGTCGCCGAACACGACACCGATACTCCCGACCGTGAGCGACCAGAAGCCGGCATGGTGTGCCGGTGCCTCGGTCGTCGCCTCGTTTGTTGATTCCGTGACAGCCATGCTGCTTGTGACGCCTGAGGATAATCCGGCGCCCGCTATGGCGCGCCCGATCATGCCAGTCAACCGGGAGCCTAGCCCATCCCATCGCCCGGCGCCTCTCCCGAGGCGCGACAAAAACGCCGGCGAACAGCAAAAAAAGCAATTGACTGTTGCGGATCGTTCTCCGGAGAGGACCTGTCCGCTATGGCTTGAGGTTGGGCGGCAGCGGCGGGTCTTCCCGCATCAGGGTGATGGTCACGCGACGATTGGCTGCCATCGTCGGATCGTCCGGAAACAGCGGCTGGCTGTCGGCCTTGCCGGACACAGAGAAGATATGCGATGGCGGCAGCCCTTCGCGCTCGAGGATCTGCCGGACCACATTGGCGCGATCCGACGACAGGTCGAACGCATCGTAATCGTTGCGCGACGGTACGAAGCCAGCGGCGGTATGACCGACGATGGCCACGCGCAGCGGCGTCGCCTTCAGCGGGGCCGCCAGTTTCTGCAGCAGTTTCCGGGTGCGATCATAGGGGGCCTTGGAGCCTTCGGCGAACATCGAACGGCCGTTCTGATCGATGATTTCGAGATTGAGCCCCTGCTTGGTCTCTTCGAACATGATGTTCTTCGAAATCTCGGTGATTTCAGGCATGTCCTGCAATGCCTGTCGCAACGATGCCGAGGCCAACGCGAATTCGCGGTCCATCTTCAACTTGGCGCCGGAGGGGCGCGCCGTTGCGGATTTCTCGTCGGGGCTGGTCACGTTGGACGCATCCTGCGGAGAGACGTGATCGGTGTTCTTGGTCATGCCGCGGGTCGGCAGGCCGTCGGATTCGATCACCCCCGAGTAGCGTGAATCCGACTGGACGCCGAACGCTTCGCGCACCGAACCGGCGACGATCTTGAGCTTGGCACCATCAGGGCTGGAGAATGCCACCAGCATCACGAAATAGCTGAGCAGCAGTGCCATCAGATCGGCGAAGGTCACGAACCATCCGTGACCGCCATGTGCCTCGCCGCGCTTTTTCTTCGCCATCTGCCGCTACTCCGCAGATCCCGCTGCCGTTAGGCCGGGACCGGCTCACCCTCTTCGTGGCGATGCTTCTCCGGCAGATAGGCAAGCAGCATTTCGCGTACCAGGGCTGGGCTCTTGGAGTCGCGGATCATCAGGATGCCGTCGATGATCAGCGTGCGGTTGGTTTCCTCATCGAGCACCTTGACGTGCAGCTTGTCGGCGATCGGCAGACAGACAAGGTTACCGACCACCGCACCATACAGCGTCGCCAACAGCGCCACCGCCATGAACGGACCGAGCTTCGAGGGATCCGACATGTTGGAGAACATCTGCACCATGCCGAGCAGCGTTCCGATCATGCCGAAGGCCGGCGCGCAATCGCCGATGGCGCGATAGATCTTCGAGCCCTCGTCGAGATGCATGAGGAAGTTGTCGCGGTCGCGCTCGAGATTGTCGCGAATGAATTCGAGGTCGTAGCCGTCGGCCACGAAGCGGATGCCCTTGGCCAGAAACGCATCGTTGGTCTCGACCTTTTCGAGACCGACAGGCCCCTGCTTGCGCGCGATCTCGGCGATGCGCGCGAGTTCGTCGACCAGGTCGCGGGCGTTCAGGCGGCTCAGCGTGAAAGCGAATTTGGCGCCGAGCGGAATGCCATGCAGGATCGAGGACAACGGAAAGCGGATCAGCGTCGCTGCGAACGAACCACCGAAGATGATGATGACGGCGTGGATGTCATAGAACATCCCGAAACTGCCGCCCATCAGCACGAGGGTACACAGCACGATGACGCCGGAGACGAACCCGATGAGTGTTGTGATATCCATGTCTGCTCCGACGCAACGCGTACCGACCGACGCCCGTCCTGGACGGCGGCGCGCTCCCAACGAGCGCACGGGTCCACTAAACGACATGGCAATTAAGGACGAGTTACCGTTCACCCCGCATTAACCAGCAATTAATGCGATAAATCGGCAATCGGAACGAAAAATGCGGAGACGTTACCGTCCCCGCATACGCATACACCGCAGCAATATTGCTCAGTGGATTTCGGAGGCCTTGGCCATCGCATCACGCAGCTTGGCCATCGAGAAGGACGGGTCGCGTGCGACCGCCAGGATCGGCTCCTCGCGCCGGGCGCAGAGCTCTGCGGCATCCGGTAGTTTCGCAGCGACGTCGGGCGGGATCACCACCGCGCCATGGCTGTCGGCGTGGATCAGATCGCCCGACGCCACCGTCATGCCGGCGACCCGCACCTCGTGGCCGAAGTCGGTCACGTGCACATGCGCATGCGACGGCCCCAGCGAGCCAGCCAAGGCCTGGAAGCCGTCTGCCCATTGCGGGATATCGCGGATCGAGCCGTCGGTGATGACGCCGAGACAGCCAAGCGCCTTGTGGATCGCGCTGTTCACTTCGCCCCAGAACGCGCCATAGCCGGCGTCGGGACCGTCGATATCCTGGATCACGCTGATCTGCGGTCCGGCGCCGCTGCCGACGTAATCATAATAGGCCAGCCGCCGCGCCTTCTGCTCGGCCGGCGGCAGACCCGATGCCACCGTGGCGCGGATGGTGGCGGTGCGTGCATAGCCGACGATCGGCGGCAGATGGGGAAACGGACAGACCAGCGGCCGCGTGGTGTAGCCGATCAGGCGGCGCTCCGGCGCCACGATCTCCAGCGCGTTGCAGATCGTCGGCGTGTCGTAGCGCCGCAGCGCTTCGAGCACGGATGCGGGCAGCATCGTATCGGGCTTGGTCATCTTGTTTCTCCCTTTTTGATTTTTTGCTCCGGTCGTTGCCGGATGGCTGTCGGGTGCCCGGTCAGGGCAGAGGCATTGGCCGATCGTCGGATGCAGGCGGAGTTTCCTCGGCTTTGACCGGCTCATTCGCCGCCGTCCGCGCCGCCAGAGCACGCTCCTGGTCGCGATAGGAGCGCCAGCCGAACGGCAGGCTGACGAGATAGGCGATCGAGATGATCGACAGCATATGCCAGGGATAGCCGATCAGCAGCGCCACGAAGAGCACCACCGTGGCAGATATCAGCAGAACCAGCTCGCGCGGCACCCGCATGTTCACGGCCTTGCCCGAGAACACAGGCAGACGCGACACCATCAGGAAGGCGATCACCAGCACATAGGCGGTGGTGATCACCGCGGGCGGCATCGGCACGTCCAGAAACGACAGATAAACCGGCAGCATCACCGTGATTGCGCCAAGCGGCGCCGGCATGCCGGTGAAGAAATTGGCCGCGAAAGCGGGTTTGTCGGGATCGTCCATGGTGGCGTTGAAGCGCGCCAGACGCAGGCTGCCGGCGATCGCGAACACCATCGAGGCGATCCAGCCGACATTGTTGAGATCGTGCAGCTGCCAGAAATACAGGATCAGCCCCGGCGCCACGCCGAAATTGACGAAATCGGCCAGGCTATCCAGCTCCGCGCCGAACTTCGACTGGCCCTTGATCATGCGCGCGATGCGACCATCGACGCCGTCCAGAACCGCTGCGAATACGATGGCGGCGACCGCGAGTTCCATCCGGCCTTCGGTGGACAGGCGGATCGCCGTCAGACCGGCGCAGATCGCCAGCAAAGTGATCAGATTCGGCACCAGCATCCGGATCGGGATGGTGCGGAACCGGCGGCGGCGAATTTCGGGGGGCTGTGAACTTTCGGGCATTTGCATGAGACGATCCTAGCAGACCCGTTTTGGCTCCGCCATGACGGCGCCCGCAAACGCTGGATGCGGCTGGCGGGCCTTTGGCAGGCCCGCCGATGCGGTCAATCGACCCGGTAGGTGCGCCCGCCATCGCCTATGCGGAAGTCCGCCAGCACGGTTTCGCCGGCGATTGCCGTCTGCCCGACCGAAACCAGCGCCTTGCTGCCTTCCGGCAGATAGATGTCGAGGCGGGAGCCGAACCGGATCAGACCGAACCGCTCTCCGGCCTCCAGCACCTGCCCCTCGCGCACGAACGAGACGATTCGTCGCGCGATCAGGCCGGCGATCTTGACCACGCCGATGCGGCCGCCGGACGTCGCGATCACCAGCGAATTGCGCTCATTGTCCTCGCTGGCCTTGTCCAGTTCGGCATTGATGAACTTGCCGGGCCGATAGGCGATGCGCTCGATCCGGCCGGCTACGGGGCTGCGGTTCACATGAACGTTGAACACGCTCATGAACACCGAAATCCGCAACAAAGGCTGGTCCCCGAGGCCGAGTTCGGCGGGCGGCAGCACCGGCTGCACCATCGAGACCTTGCCGTCGGCCGGCGACACCACCACGCCCTCGCGCGTCGGGGTGACGCGCACCGGATCGCGGAAAAACAGCGCACACCAGACGGTCAGGCCGGTGCCGATCCAGCCCAGCGGCGTCCAGATCCAGAACAGAATCAGGCTCGCCAGCGCGAAAATGCCGATGAACGGATAGCCTTCCTTATGGATCGGCGGGATCTGGCCACGGATGGAATTGGCGATGGACATGGATTGTTGCGACCTGTGTTCGGAAAAATCTGAGGCTGCTTTAGCAGAGATTATTCCGCCGCGTCAGGCCTCACCGCGGGCTGTTCGTCGCCGTCAGCGGCGCGCAGGGGGCGACGGTTCGGCGCGGCATTGTCCTCGCCGATCTGGGCCAGCTTCTCGCGTGCGGCCTCTGCCTCGCGCTGCCGGTTCCACATACTGGCATAGAGTCCACCGGCGGTGAGCAGTTCCGCATGCGTGCCGCGCTCGGCAATGCGCCCCTGCTCCAGCACGATGATCTCGTCGGCGCCGACGATGGTGGACAGCCGATGCGCGATCACCAGCGACGTGCGGCCCTTCGAGACCTTCTCCAGCGCATCCTGGATCTCCTGCTCGGTATGGCTGTCGAGGGCAGAGGTCGCCTCGTCCAGCAACAGGATCGGCGGCGCCTTCAGAATGGTTCGCGCGATGGCCACGCGTTGCTTCTCGCCGCCCGACAGTTTCAGGCCGCGCTCGCCGACTTCGGTCTCGTAGCCTCTCGGCGACATCTGGATGAACGGATCGATCTGGGCCATCCGCGCCGCCTCTTCCACCTCGGCATCGGAGGCGTCCCAGCGGCCGTAGCGGATATTGTAGCGGATGGTGTCGTTGAACAGCACGGTGTCCTGCGGCACCATACCGATCGCCGCCCGCAACGACGACTGCGTGACGTCGCGGATATCCTGACCGTCGATGGTGATGCGGCCACCGGAGACATCATACAAACGGAACAGAAGCCGCGAGATCGTCGACTTACCGGCGCCGGACGGTCCGACCACGGCCACCGTCTTGCCCGCCGGCACTTCGAAGCTCAGCCCCTTGAGGATCGGCCGTTCCGGATCATAGGCGAAGCGCACGTCGTCGAAGCGGATCGCGCCCGATCCGACCTGCAGCGGCCTGGCGCCGGGACGGTCCTTCACCTCGGTATCGCGATAGAGCACGGAGAACAGTTTTTCGATGTCGATGATGGCCTGCTTGATCTCGCGATACATCATGCCGACCAGATTGAGCGGCTGGTACAACTGGATCATCATGGCGTTGACCAGAACGAAATCGCCCACCGTATGGGTGCCGTTGCGAATGCCGGTGACGCACAGCATCATGGTCAGCGTCAGGCCGATGGCGAAGATCACCGCCTGCCCGGCATTGAGCACGGCCAGCGACGTGTAGGTCTTGACGCTGGCGCGCTCGTACCGCGCCACACTGCGGTCGTAGCGTTCGGCCTCGCGGGCCTCGGCGCTGAAATATTTCACCGTCTCGTAATTGAGCAGCGAGTCGATGGCCTTGGTATTCGCATCGCTATCGGACTCGTTCATCCGTCGACGGATCTCGATGCGCCACTCGGTGGCGACATAAGTGAACCAGCAATAGATGCCGATCGTCAGCGCCACCACGGCGGCGTAGCGCCAGTCGAACTGCCAGACCAGCACGGCCATCACCAGCGCCAGCTCGACCACCGTGGGGATCGCCTGCAGGATCACCATGCGGACGATCACCTCGATGCCGCCGCGCCCGCGCTCCAGCACGCGCGTGAGGCCGCCCGTCTTACGCTCCAGATGGAACCGCAGCGACAGCTCGTGCATGTGCACGAAGGTGAGATATGCGAGCTTGCGCACCGCATGCATGGCAACGCTGGCGAAGATGCCGTCGCGCCACTGCGTGAATACCGCCATCAGCACGCGGACGAGACCATAGCTCGCCGTCATCGCGATCGGCGACGCAATCAGCCACAGCATCCAGTTCGAGGGCGCGACCGGCGCGGTGCCCGTCCCGCTCAGGGCATCGGTCGCCCATTTGAACGTGAACGGTACGATCAGCGTCGCGACCTTGGCGACCAGCAGCAGCACCATCGACCAGGCGACGCGACGCTTCAGGTCGGCGCGATCGCTCGGCCAGATATAGGGCCACAAATGCTTCAGCGTGCCGAGCAGCGTGGCGCTCTCCAGCGCCGGCCCTGCAGTCTTATCGTCGATGGGAGTGGGATCAGTCATAAATCGCGCCCGGCAGGAAACAAGCAACGGCGCCGGGCCGCGCAGGAAGGAACGTGGGTCTCATCAGGCTCATATAGGTGCTTTGACCGATTGTCGCACCTTTTGGAGCCTCATTTACCTCCACGAGGCGTTGATCGACAGCAAATTGCCTGCGCGCGTGGGTGGCGTCTTGACCGTGTCACGGGGCGATGCCACATGCCAAATCATGAGCACGATCAAAAAAATTTGCGTCTATTGCGGCTCCGGCCCCGGCACCAATCCCAAATTCGTCGAAACGGCGGTCGATCTCGGCAAAGCCATGGCCGAAAGCGGGATCGGCCTCGTCTATGGCGGCGGCTCCATCGGACTGATGGGGGCGGTGGCGAAATCCGTGCTGGATCACGGCGGCCATGTCACCGGCATCATCCCGGAATTCCTGACCAAGCGCGAAAATGCGCTGGCGGGGGCCCAGGAATTGATCGTCACCCACGACATGCATGAGCGCAAGCGCCTGATGTTTGAACGCTCGGACGCGTTCGTCGCTCTGCCCGGGGGTATCGGCACGCTGGAAGAGCTGGTCGAGCAGCTCACCTGGCAGCAGCTCGGCCGCCACACCAAGCCGATCCTGCTGGCGAATGTGGATGGCTTCTGGGAGCCGTTGCTGACGCTGCTCACCCATATGCGCAGCACGGCGTTTATCCGGCCAACCCTGCCGCTGGACGTGCTGACGGCCGATCGCACCGAGGACATTCTGCCGCGCCTGCGCTCCGCTGCCGCCAAGGCGCCGGACGAAGGCAACAAGCTCGCACCGGACGTCGCGACGCGGCTGTAACCTCCATTTCGTCATTGCGAGACGCGTAGCGACGAAGCAATCCAGTCTTTGTTCGCTTGGCTTCTGGATTGCTTCGCTGCGCTCGCAATGACGGCGGCTAGCCGCCCAGCGCCTTCTTCATCGTCGTATTGGCCAGCCATTCGTCATGCACCGGCACGCTGTTGCGCTGGGTAGCGACATAGCCGCGCTTCATGAAGAATTCGAGCGCGGTGTCGCTGGCATCCACCGTCAGCGTCGTCGCGCCGCGGGCACCGGCGAGTTTTTCCAGCGCATCGACCAATGTCGTGGCGACGCCCTGCAAGACCGAATTAGACGTCTGCCAAAACTGGCCTCGTCGTCGCCGGCCTGCGCCCAGGCTTCTTGCTGCGCCTCGGTGTAATCCTCACCGGTCAAGTCCGCGATGCTGGCGACATAGATCGCCGCGGCAATCGCAGTGTCTTCGGGAAGGAACGGACGCAGGCCGGGCTTGGCACTTGAACTAGCCATCGTGTTCACCAATACCCCACCAGCTTCAGCGCCAGCGCGATCGCGCCGACGATCAAAGCCCATTTGATCGCGATGTAATACTTCCAGTGTTTTGGAAACGGCGTGTCAGGACGGCTCATCGCGCGATCTCCCTTGTCGTAATTGGCTCGCCCGTTTGAGGATCTTTACCGTCCTTCAAGACGACGCCGATTTCCAAAAGCTGATCTCGAATGCGATCCGATTCCGCGAAATTCCTCGCCTTCCTAGCCTCGAGCCTGAGAGCAATCAAAGTCTCGATCTGCTCATCGTCCAATGCAGAGACTGTTGGTGCGTTCGACGACACTTTAGCCGTAGCAGTCGGAACGTTGGTACGCGCGCCTGCGGGCCGGCGAGCCAGAACCGATCCGCCATCCGTAAATCCGAGAAAATTCATTGCCGCACGAAGGTCCGAAAAACTCTTCCTTTTGCGGAGCCCGTGTAAAGCAGCGATAGTATTAGCTGTATTCAAATCGTCGGAGAGAAAATTCAATACTTCCGCCGGCACCGTTGGGGACGGCTCGACGTCCTGCACGTCAGTGTACCAGTCCCACAGTACTTTATGGCACTCATCCAGAGCCTTGACGGTCCAATCGATTGGCGATCGATAGTGCGTCCTGAGCATCGCTAGCCGAAGAATCTCACCAGCCCATTTGTCGCCACCAAACTTTTCAGTCGCCAGCAGTTCGTTGATCGTGACGAAGTTGCCCAAGCTCTTCGACATCTTCTCGCCTTCGACCTGCAGGAAGCCGTTATGCATCCAGTAGTTCGCCATCGCATGCGTGCCATGGGCGCAGCGCGATTGCGCGATCTCATTTTCATGATGCGGGAAGATCAGATCGAGACCGCCGCCGTGAATGTCGAAGGTAGTACCGAGATAGGCGGCCGACATCGCCGAGCACTCGATGTGCCAGCCGGGACGGCCCCTGCCCCATGGCGAATCCCAGCCGGGCTCTTCCGGCGACGACTGCTTCCACAACACGAAATCGGTCGGATGCTTCTTGTGGGCGTCGACGGCGACGCGCGCGCCGGCCTGCTGATCCTCGAGCTTGCGGCCTGACAACGCGCCGTAATCCGGCATCGACTGCGTGTCGAATAGAACCTCGCCCTCGGCTTCATAGGCATGGCCGCGCGCGATCAGTTGCTGGATCAGCGTCACCATATCGGTCTTGCCGTCCGGTCGCGGCAGCACGAATTCCGTGGCGCGCGGCTGCACCGTCGGCGGCAGGCAGCCGAGCGCTTTGACATCGGCCTGGAATTGATCAGCGGTCTTTTCGGTGACTTTGCGGATCGCCTCGTTGAGCGGCAAACCGGGATAATCGCGCAATGCACGGTCGTTGATCTTGTCGTCGACGTCGGTGATGTTGCGGACGTAAGTGACGTGTTGGTCGCCGTAGATGTGCCGCAGCAGACGGAACAGCACGTCGAAGACGATCACCGGCCGCGCATTGCCGATATGGGCAAAGTCGTAAACCGTGGGGCCGCAGACATACATGCGCACATTGCCGGCATCGATCGGCGTGAACACCCGTTTGTCGCGGGTCATGGTGTCGTAAAGGCGCAGTTCCATGGGATGTCCGTCGGCTTGGCGGCCGGGCGTCCGGTGATCTCGGTTGAGAAAAGACGGCCTCGGCCAGCGAATCGCTAGCGCATAATCTCGCGGCAAATGCCACAAATGGCGAGGAAACCGTTCATTGTTGCACCATGCGGCAGCACGGTTTCACCGTCAAGCTGCGGACGCGGCGGGGAATTTGCGCGACAGCGGCACATTTCGGCCGCAAATGCCGCCTACCCGGCCGCCATGGTTAACCCTTGTTAACCATTGAGGTTTATCGAGTGAGACTCGGCTCCTCATTGTCCGGGTGGGTTATGAAAATCATATTTGCTGTTCTGACCGCCATTTTCGCGGTCGCCTCGTCGGCTGCATCGGCCGATTCCCGCGTCTTCATCGTCGCCAACCAGTCCGACGGCTACGGCATCGACCAGTGCCTGGCCAAGGGCGAGAAATGCGGCGCGCCGGCGGCGCTGTCCTATTGCAAGTCACGCGAATTCACCCAGGCGGTCACCTATCGCCGTGTCGATCCCGACCACATGGCCGGCTTGCGACCTCATTGCGGCAGTGGAATCGCGTGACCACACGGCCGGAAGCGGCTATGAGACGCGCTCATCGCCGCAATTCCATCGCGTCGCTATGGCAATGACGGCCCGGGTCGCGGTCGATCGCGCACCCGCCCGTTCCTCGTTCATCGGCCGGATATGTCTGTACCTGTGACTGCCTCCTTCTCCCGCTGGGCCCTCGCTTGCGCCGCATTGATCGGCGTCGCTGCGTTTGCCGTCGAAGCTTCCGCTCAAGGTTATCCCGCGCAGGTCTATCCGCCCGGTCAGCCACCGCAGCAGCAGTCGGCCAATCCGATCTGCGGCCGGCTGGAAGGGCAGCTCGCGGCCATCGATCGCGGCAACGGTCTCGATCCCGGGCGCGCCGAACAGATCAGGCGTTACGAAGATGCCGTCAGCAAGCAGCAGTCCGAACTCGACCGCGTGACGCAACAGGCGCGGCGGATGGGCTGCGACTCATCCGGCTTCTTCTCGTTGTTCTCAGGCCAGTCGGCGCAGTGCGGTCCGGTCAACAACCAGATCCAGCAGATGCGCGGCAATCTGGATCAGATGACCAACAATCTCGAACGCCTGCGGGTGGGCACGCCCGGCTCGAGCGATCGCGACAGCCAGCGGCGCTCGGTGCTGGCGGCGCTGGCGCAGAACCAGTGCGGTCCGCAATATGCGGCAGCGGCACGCAATGCGCAGCAGAATTCCGGCCCCGGCGGCTTCCTCAGCAATCTGTTCGGCAACAACGAATCCAGCCCCGGCGAAATCCCGCCCGGCGGTGATGCGATGATGACCAATGTGCCGCAAGGCACCTATCGCACCGTCTGCGTGCGGACCTGCGACGGTTATTACTTCCCGATCTCGTTCACCACGGTGCCCGGCCGCTTCGCCGACGACGAACGCGCCTGCAAGGCGCAATGCCCGGCGACCGATGCCAATCTCTACACCTTCCGCAATCCCGGCGAGGACATGAATGCCGCGGTGTCGATTTCCGGACAGCCTTATTCGTCGTCGCCCAACGCCTTCAAGTATCGCACCGAGTTCAATCCATCCTGTTCGTGCAAGGCGCAGGGCCAGAGCTGGGCGGACGCGCTGAAGACTATCGACGACAAGGCAGCCGCCGAGAATGGCGACATCATCGTCACCGAAGATCGCGCCAAGCGGATGTCACAGCCGCAGCAGAAAGGCACGCCGGCCGCGCTGAAGAAGAACGCGGCGCCCGAAGCATCCCCTGCTCCGACGCAGCAGCCGGCAGCCACAGGCAATCCCGGCCAGATCCGTCAGGTCGGTCCGCAATTTTTGCCGAACAACACGAAGCAGTAGTTCGTCACAGGATGGGATGAGCGCACGTTGAGCGGACCACTCGCAGGTATTCGCGTCGTCGAATTCGGCACATTGATCGCCGCACCGTTTGCGGCACGCCTGTTCGCGGAATTCGGCGCCGAGGTCATCAAGATCGAGCAGCCGGGATCAGGCGATCCGCTGCGCACCTGGCGCAGGCTGCATCAGGGCACGTCGGTGTGGTGGTATCTGCAGTCGCGCAACAAGAAGTCGATCGCGCTCGATCTCAAATCACCCGAAGGTCTCGCCATCGCGCGCGATCTGGCGGCCTCGGCCGATGTGGTGATCGAGAACTTCAAGCCCGGCGGCATGGAGAAGCTCGGCCTCGGCTGGGACGTGCTCTCGAACCTCAATCCGAATCTGACGCTGGTGCGGATTTCCGGCTTCGGCCAGACCGGCCCCTATCGCGACAAATCCGGCTTCGGCGCCATCGGCGAAGCCATGGGCGGGCTGCGCTTCACCACCGGCGATCCCGCCTCGCCGCCGGCGCGTGTCGGCGTCTCCATCGGTGACAGCCTCGCCTCGCTGCATGGCGTGATGGGCGCATTGATGTCGTTGCTGCGCGTCAAGACGGGTCAAGGCGGCGGCCAGATCGTCGACGTCTCGCTCTATGAGAGCGTGTTCAACATGATGGAAAGCACGGTGCCGGAATATGCGCTCGACGGCCATGTCCGCACCCGCTCAGGCGGCTCGCTGCCGGGCATCACGCCGTCGAATACTTACGCGACCTCCGACGGCCAGTATGTCGTCATCGCCGGCAACAGCAATGCGATCTTCAAGCGGCTGATGACGGTGATCGGTCGGCCTGACCTGGGCTCCGACCCTGCTCTGGCGCACAATGACGGCCGCGTGCCGCAGACCGCTGTCATCGATCAGGCGATCTCGGACTGGACCGGCACCCTCGGCATGGATGACGTGCTGGCTGCGCTGGAAGCGGCCGACGTGCCGTCGGGCCGCATCTATTCGGTCGCCGACATCGTCAGCGATCCGCATTTCATCGCCCGCGACATGATCCTGCCGGCAACGCTGCCCGGCAATGTCGAAGTGAAGATGCCGGGCATCTCGCCCAAGCTCTCGGAAACCCCCGGCGAAGTGAAGTGGCAAGGGCCCGCGCTCGGCGCGCATACGGACGAGGTGCTGGCCGGCATCGGCCGCAGCACCGACGACATCACCCGGCTGCGCGAGGCGGGCGTGGTGGAATGACCAGCTGAGAACGGCTCCGTCATTGCGAAGAGTGCAGCGACGCCGCAATCCAGAGGCCGCAAGTGAAGGCTGGATTGCTTCGCCGCAAGAAGCTCCTCGCAATGACGGCGGTGGGCAGCGTCCCGCAGTGCTTCACACGCAATGATGGCGGATGCCCTACGGCTCGAACGCTTCGCTTGTCCCCCTGCCCGGCCGCGTCACCAGATCCTCGTCGGGCTCAGGCAAGGGCTGCGCCAGATCGCGGAAGCGGTTGGTGATGGGATAGCGGCGATCCCGACCGAAATTCTTGCGCGTGACCTTCACCCCCGGCGCGGCCTGGCGGCGCTTGTATTCGGCGATGTTGAGCAGCCGATCGATCCGCGTCACCACGTCCTTGTCGAAGCCATCGGCGACGATCTCCGACAAAGGCTGCTCGCGCTCGACCAGGCGTTCGAGGATCGCA